>CADCOR010000163.1 GCA_902803055.1 uncultured Erysipelotrichaceae bacterium | reverse complement strand
TCGCCCTGGGAGGTCCTGCTATCGCATTCTTCACAAAACAAGTCCAGAAGATCTATTTCAAATGGAAAATTAAGAAGATCTGAATTAATTCGGATACTCAATCACCACAATTTCTTTGGCAGCTTGAAAACTTCGATATTTCTTCTGATTATTTCCGAATAATCTTCTTCACTGTCTATCACATCTAACCATGCCTGCTGCATATCAGACAGACAGCCGCCATAACTCTTTCGCTTTAATTCCTCATTCAACAACTCATTCTTGAGTGCTTCTCTGTTTTCGCGTTCTTCAAACCAAGGTAATAAAATCGAGTCAATTGCATCCATTACATTTTGAAAGCTTACTTCCGCAGTTTGAACGTCAGAGTAATCCCACCAGACATCCTTATCACATATAAGTCTGCCTAAACGGCCTCCCAGATCATAAGACAAGAAACGCCGCGGTACATATAACGCAATCAGAGAATAGTTTACGGTAAATGTCTTTGAACCATATTGTTCTTTTTGCAGGTTAATATATTCCAATACATCAATCTTGTTTCTTCTGGCATAGGAGTTGGTTTTATACTTAACAAATCCCTTTTGCAGCAGGAAAGAATCCAGTTTCTTTTTCTGTTCCTTGAAAGCGTTATCAGCAGTCTCCTTATCAATAGCCAACATGTCTTCATCAGATCTGATGGCTCCGGAAGCAATGCCCTGCAATTTGAAATTATCGATCATAGTCCCTCTTCTATCCCCAACTATTGATATATTCTCAACATGAAAATTATATCATTCCAGATTCCATACCGGATACGAAACCCTGTATCCATGATGAATATTCACCTTAAATTTCTTTCCGCAGTTTTTGCAAATAGCATGCGCAAAGATATTGGGATTCGCGAACTCAAAGCTTTTCGAGTAATCAAGAGGATCTTCACCGACAATATCTATATAACCCTCTTCACTAAGCTTCTTAGGTGTTTCCTGACCTACGAGGAATGACTCACAATAACAGTTGATGAAAACAGGACTTCCATCGATATGTTTAATCTGTGTTCTCTCGCTGACAGGTATGTGATCAACGAACAGGAAATACTTTCCAGGATAGTAATCATCCAACAATTTAAGATCGTCCCATTCAGGCTGAGGAAGAGACTTATCAAAAAGCAGACACGCAGCATCAAAATACGTTGTCAGCAAAGCATTCCTGCCACGAAAAACTACTTCTATTTCTTTTTGAGAATCTAATAGACCACTCATGTTTCAGTTATCCTGAAGTCATATTCTTCAGGTTCATTTATGCCAATGCAGATAAATCTTAGTTTTCCATACAGACCTTCTGCTTCTTTACCAATGTACCAGCCTCTGACCTTTGCGCACTCTGAGTTCATGATCTTTTTCACAGCTTTAAACAATTCTGTTGAAATCTCATTATCCTCCATAATTGCAAACACGCCATGAATCAGACCTGTTCCGTCTGCGCTGATTCCGGAAGGATCAAATTCCATCGAATTTAAGTTGTTGCCCTGATAAACCTGTCCGTTTGCGTTAGTTGTTACTTCATCTTCATTACACATTATCAGGAAACTGATCTCACTGTGCTTTTCATTCAGCATTCCAAGATTAGGAATATCCTTTACGGCTGCATACGATATCAGTTCGTTTTTACCGCACTGAACATATTTGAGCCCATTTGAAAACCGTTCTTCCAATTTCGAAAGAATTGAGATCATATCATCTCTAGTTGCAAAGAAGTTGATGCGTTTAGCCATTTTTATCTCAATTCATCCCTTACAAGCATTAACGAAAATCCAAGAAGGTTCTGTCCACGCCAGGCATTGATATCGTTTTTGTCATTATCAGTCATGGATAAACCTATGCCCCAAACACAGTCTTTAACGGCACACTCAGCAAGCATATTGTCTCCGGTATCCAGCAGGGATTTTTTCAGATCGTCATTTTGTCTGAATTTCTCCAGCAGGCCCTTATAAATTACAACCTGTCTCATGCCATTCCAAACAGTATCGTTGTAATTTGAAACCTTTCTGCCAAGTTCCTTTATGAGAACAACATCATCTGTCTTAAGTATCTGCGAAGCTATCTCAGCATCTTCAAACAGGATTGCTTTTTTATACATCATGTACTGTTCCATTGACGTAAACTTAATTCCGTCAACGGAGAATTCTGACCTGTACCAGTTGCTCAAAAAGCCATACGGTTCATCAGGATTATGAAAACCAATTATATTCATTTTTAATCTCTCCCCTAAAGTTATATTCCAAACGAAATAATTATATCATTGGTTTATCTATGAATCGGTCAGTAGTAAACATTCGGATTAGTATAAATGACCAAAGCAAGGATAATTTCCATAATTAATATTGCACCGATAATAATAAAAACCGGCACAAGTTTCTTATATGACTTCGGCCATGTTCCGACAATATCACCTGTCTGGCCGTTTATGAGAACTCTGTATTTCTTTCCATGATAATCAAATGACGTGATCCAGATCGGTGCCAGAACATATTTCGCACGCAAATTAGCTGCCTGAGGTTTCATATCCAGCTTTGCTATTACGTCCGCATTCTCATTAGCCTTGATCTGTCTTCTGATCATATCAGTGAGCTTTACACAGGCTTTCTGCCAGGTTGACGGACCATCTACCGTATAACTTTCAGACCAGAAACCTGCGAGAAGATTCGTGTCGTATTTCTGCATGGCGGACATATCGAAATTTGAAACAACTTTCCAGAATGAATCTTTCTCGAGACGGCTCGAAGCCACAAATGTCAGATTACGAACAGGCATCTCGCAGACACTGGAATTCAAATGATATTCAGTATAGGAATCTTCTCCGCTGCCATATTTACCGAACTTACCTTCATACGGAGTAATGGTATCGCAATCGAAAACCCAGTAAGGGACATACACGCCTGTAAGATCCGTAATCTGCGAATCCTTCACAATATCAGTCGGAGAAAATCTTCTGCCCTTTATCCACTGCTTGAATATGTCCTGAGCTTCATCCTTGCCGATCTTGAAAGGAATTATGCCCGTTGGTTCCAAAGTATCGCTGCTGTTTCCAGCCACGGTAATTGAATTCGATCCGCAATACGGACAAAGACTTGTTATCGCACTGGACACAGCCAGGAAATTACCGCCACAGCTACCGCATACGATAACTTTATCAACCGAATGCAGACGGCGTCCTATGTTGTTCTGAAGCTCATAAAGAGAATAACCCTTTTCAGGTTCAGCAGCTTCAGTCCGGAAAAATTCCTCTCTGCCGCAGAAACTGCAAGAGAGCTTGCCTGTCGCAGGATTGAAAGCAAGCGTACCGCCGCATGCCGGACACTTGTTGTCATAAGCTTTTTCGTTGGAAACAGGTTCGGTAACAATCTGTATGGGCGGCAGATCAGTTTCAACAAATGAAGCGCTTCCGGAATTTACCCGCCTCTTTTCACGCTGCTCCTGCGCAAGAGCACTCCTGCGCTCAGCGCGTGATTCAGCCATACGGTCTATACCGAAATGTGATTTGATCACGTCTAATACGGTTGTAGCGTCTTTTTTATCTTTAGCCATACTCCGCGCCTCATTTAGATTCTTCGCCGTCAGTCAAAAACGAATCATCATCAAGCTTAGACATATAGATCATGACCTCTGCGGACAGTTT
>CADCOR010000162.1 GCA_902803055.1 uncultured Erysipelotrichaceae bacterium | reverse complement strand
TACAGTCATTTCGCCGATTATGCAAAACGTGCTGTCAAGATCGACGGCAAAGTCATCGCGGAAAGCAATTATGAGTACGCAAACGGAAGTCTGATCATCAGACTGAAGCCGGATTATCTGAATACTCTTGCCGTAGGCGATCATGTGATCACGGTCGTTTTTGATGATAATATAAGCAAGCCGATACGCTTTATTATCAGAGACAGAAGAGATGACGGAAAACATGAACCGGCTCATTATGTCTTCCCGATCACCGGTGTTGAACGTATGTATATAAGCAGATAGTAACTTCTGAAAGGAGATACTGATATTTTGATACTCGTCGGAGCCTTACTGATAAGTTTTATCTTCCCGATAGGCACTTATTTCTACCTGAGGAATATCCATAAGGATGATCTGGTCTATAAGAAGGATTGCTGGGATTTGCTGTGGAATGGTTTACTGCTGGGTTTCCCGGTCTTTGGTTTTTCGCTTATCTGTTCGATCACTTTCAATATCACGGGTATCGGAGATAAATATCCGCTGGTCAAACTGGTCTTCAGCAATCTTGTCCTGAAGGCTCTTTCGGAAGAACTGATGAAGTTCTTACTTGCCAATAAGATCATCAAGAAAAATCATGCGGTGATCAGTTTCCTGGAGCTGATGGCTTATACGACGATCGCAGCTATTGGTTTTGAACTCATGGAATCAGTCGTTTATCTGTTCTCGACCAATGTCGGTCAGATCCTGGTCCGTGGTATCACCAATATGCATGCGTCTTTCGGTCTGATCATGGGCTTTCTGATCGCTACAGGCTATAAGAAAGGCTGGAAACACCCGATCCTTATCGGTATCACAGCAGCCGTGATCGTTCATGGGGCATATGATCTATTCCTGGATGAATATTTCAATGATACGGATATAGGTTTGTTGCCGCTGCTGATCGCCTTTATCTGTCTGGTCATCAACATCGTAGCCATCTTCTTTATCAGAAAGAACAGAAACAACCCGTACTACAATGAATCGTTATTCCCGCAGGAAGATGCTGTTCCGGTTGAAGAAGCTGCTGTTGAAGGATCCGATAATACTGATCTTGAATAGAAAAAGGAGAATTCGTTGATGGCGGTTTTTTTCCATACGATAGGAAAACCGTTCTGATGATAACTGCTTAATTATTCATGAAGGCACTTTCTTAAACGGGAGTGTCTTTTTATATTAAAACAAGTATAATTAATCAAATTGAGAGCTTGCGATATGGTTTTTAAAAATATGATGGACGAAATATTCGAAAGAAGATTGACTTTATCTGTCTTACCGCAGTTACATGTCTGATCTGTTATGTTTTGAGCACTTTTTCATCAAAGATATAGACCGGGCAAGAAAGAAAAAAAGTCTTGCCGGCAAGACCGGTGACAGTCAGTTCGATTATGACGCAGAAGGGAATATCCTTGTGGAAGGCGCCAAAATGGCCAATGATACCTTCAAGGCTATCGGTTGGGCTTCAGCTTTTCTGATCGGCTGGTTATTAGAAAGAAACTATGTGAAGTTTTCCACCGATAATTCTTTGCCGAAAAGATTTGCCCGCTGTTTTACAGGTATGATCGGTTTTTATATCGTGAGCCTGGTCAATGTGCCATTAGTCAAGATGTGGTTTTCCTCTCCGTTTGGCACGATGCTGTCCTGTTTTGTACAGATGTTTTATATATCTTTCCTTTTCCCTTGGCTGTTTATGAAGCTGGAGAAGCCGGATGAATAGCGATTAGAATATAAAAAGAACCCTGCAGCGGGTTCTGATGTTTTGTCTTATTTCAGCTTCTTGCCATCACTGAAGGCATTGCCAACCTTTTCACCTAAGCCCATATAGGCATTATTGAATGGATCAAAGGCAATCGGTCTCAGCTTCTTGAGATCAACTTTGCCATCTGTTACGACGCTTTCATCAGCGCTGACATTGACGATCTCACCTACCAGGATGCCATCATTAAAACTCTTGACCTTGCATTCAAGGGCCAGCGGCAGTTCAGCGATGAGCGGTGCATTAACGTACTCGCTCTTTGTGGCATGGAAACCGGCCTTCGCGAACTTATCAGGGACATTTCTTCCCGATTCAATTCCCACATAGTCACAGGCTGCCACTTCTTTTTCAGTAGCCATTGAAACCGTAAAGGCACCGGTCTTAGCAAAATTATCTGTTGTCTTGTGTTCAGACAGACTGATGGAAATCTCATTGAAATCCGTCGTGATTCCCCAGGCCGCATTCATGGCATTCGGCACCCCGTTTTCATCATAAGTCGCGATGATAAGTACCGGCTGCGGATACATAAGCGGCTTGCTGCCAAAATTGATTCTGCTCATTTTTCTTCCTTCTTTCTTTATTATCCCTACATCTGGATGCTGACTTCCCAGCTGTTCTCATTGAACCTGCTGAGCAGTATCTCACAGTAATGTTCAAGCAGTTTATAGTTCAGTTCGTCGATATAGAAACTTCCCAACGGATCATTCTTCAGGTTTGGGAAAGTGATCCTTATAACGTGATGTTCACTGTTTTCCGAACACATCATTCTGAAATCTGCAGCCAAAGCCGGCTCATGTGTGTTATTGAAGACCGGATAAAGCAGTTCATCGCACACATAAGAAAGCAGCCTGTTCTGTTTGGAATTTGTATCATAATTGGCGACGAATTGCTTAAGTTCGGTATTGAGCGAACGCAGATCAAGATCGCTTGCCATTAGTCTTTTTTCGAACATGCGCGAACGATAAAGGAATCTTTGAGTCAGCAGTCTTTTCGGATTATCGAAGATCTCTTCAGCAGTACCCTGCTCATAGATGCCCTTTTCCGCCAGAAAGATGACCCTGCTGGCAATATTCTTTGCGAAACGCATTTCATGGGTAACGATGACGCAGGTCATGCCCTCGTTTACGAGATCTCTGATGACCGATTCAACTTCATCGACCATCGTCGGATCAAGAGCTGAAGTGGGCTCATCAAAGAAGATAACTTTCGGATGCATAGCCAG
>CADCOR010000161.1 GCA_902803055.1 uncultured Erysipelotrichaceae bacterium | reverse complement strand
GATGTCGTCAGAGTTACCGGTTATCTGGTCAAGAAATCAGAGATCGAAAAACTGAGACAGCAGAAGCAGTCCTTAAACAACGTAACGGTCTTTGGTAAAGGAGCCCAGGATGGTGCCCATGCCCTCGATCGCAGAATTCAGCGACATGAAGAAGACAGCGCCGGTCAATAAGATCATCCCCTTTTCCAACGTCGATGGTCCTTCCAACCGCATGGCGATCTTCTTTCAGGGCTGTCCTTTCAACTGCCGTTTCTGTCACAACCCGGAAACGATCAGGACATGCATAAACTGCGGAGACTGCGTCAAAACCTGCCCGGTCAAGGCCTTATCCCTTGTTGAAGGAAAAGTCGTCTGGAATAAGGATATCTGCGTCAACTGCGATACCTGTATCAAGACCTGTACGCACGATTCCAGCCCGAAGATCAGCTGGATGAGCGTTGATGAGCTCCTGGAAGAAGTCAAAAGAGTATCGCCGTATATCACCGGTATAACTCTCTCGGGTGGCGAATGCACCTTGCATAAAGATTTCATCATTGAGCTTTTTCCAAAGGTCAAGGAAATGGGACTCACGACCCTGCTTGATTCCAATGGTTCACTTGACTTTGAAGAAAACAAAGCGATCCTGGAATATTGTGATGGCGTGATGCTGGATGTAAAAGCCTATGACAGGGAATTCTCCGACTGGCTGATCCGCTATCCCAATGAGGTCGTCTTAAAGAATCTCGCTTATCTTCTGAAAGTAAACAAGCTTGAAGAAGTCAGAACGATCATCTTCCCGGAAAGAGATAAGGAAAACAGCGAAACGGTAACATATGTCGCTGAGACGATCGGCGATAAATGCCGTTACAAGATCATCCGTTATCGCCAGTTTGGTGTACGTGATGAGCAGCGCCATGAACTCGGTGATTACACGACAGATGAAGAATACGCCAGACGATATGTCGATCTGGCCAGGTCGCTCGGGGCAACTAAAGCAGTAATGGTCTAAAAAGCGCGGATCTTATAAATATATAAATGATAAACTGAAAGAAAAACTGAAATCCTGCCGAACTGATGTCAAGGCGTGTCAGATGCTTGCGGACAACGGTATCGATGTTGAAGAGTTTGAGAAGAGCCTTCCTGATGATGTATTAAAGAAGGTCGGCGGCGGTTATGAAGATATAATCGGTGATTCTGTTCATTGCCCATGGTGTAAAGAAAACCGCTATGATGAGATCTCTTATCAGTGCATCTCCTCGTTATTCAGCAGAAACGATACTTATCGCTGCAGATCATGCGCAAGTTTTTCGAAAAAGACTGGTATGATGACGGAACGATCGAGATGGTCAAACTGGATGAAAATTTCGATCCGATCGATTAAGATTTTAAACAGGAAACAGAAAGAATTTTAAAAATAATACCTGATAGGTATTATTTTTTAAATGATCAATGTCTCTTGAGAGCTTCTTTCAGCAGTGACATGAACAGCGGATGCGGATGATTGAGCCTGGAACGGAATTCCGGATGAAACTGAACTCCGACATAGAAAGGATGATCCTTCAGTTCGATAGTTTCGACGATGTGGTCATCAGGAGAAGTGCCGGAGATGATCATGCCGTTATCATTGAAACTATTACGATAATCATTGTTGAATTCATAGCGATGACGATGCCTTTCCAGGATTGTTGTCATCTTATAGGCTTTGCGGATAACGGTGCCTTTTCTTAAGACGCAGGGATAAGAACCAAGTCTCAAGGTGCCGCCTTTATCGGTGGTATCCGACTGATCGGGCAGAAAGTCAATCACTTTATTTTTTGAAGCAGGATCAAATTCTCTGGAGTTGGCATCCTTAAGTTTCAGGACGTTTCGGGCAAAGCTGATCGCTGCCACCTGCATGCCCAGACAGATGCCAAGATAAGGGATCCTGTTGAGCCGGCAGTGATTGGCGGTGACGATCATCCCTTCGATGCCGCGGTCGCCAAAGCCGCCCGGCACGATGATGCCATCGCAGTCTTTGAGCTTATTGCTGACATTGCGGGCAGTGACGGTCTGCGAATCGATCCAGTTTATCTTTACTTTGCAGGAAAGATCATAGCCGGCATGATGCAGAGCTTCAATAATGGAAAGATAGGCATCATGAAGCTGGACATATTTGCCGACGATACCGATCGTAACTTCATGTTTAGGATGTTTGGCTTTATAAATGATGTGTTTCCATTCACTCAGATCGATGTCGTGGTGTTTTAAGCTGAGCTTTTCACAGATGATCTCGGCGAGATGCTGCTTCTCCAGCATCAACGGTACTTCATAGATCGTTGAGAGAGTACGGTTCTCGATGACGCAATTGCGGTCGATATTGCAGAAAAGAGCGATCTTGTCAAAGATGTCTTCAGAGAGCGATTCATCACAGCGCAGAACGATGATATCCGGTCTGATGCCCATGCCCTGCAGCTGCTTGACTGAGTGCTGGGTCGGTTTGGATTTGTGTTCATCAGACCCGGAAAGATAAGGGACGAGCGTGACATGGATATACAGCGCTTCGTTGCTGTTTTCCAGGCCGATCTGTCTGATCGCTTCCAGAAAAGGCTGTGATTCGATATCGCCGATCGTGCCCCCGACTTCACAGATCAGCACATCGGGATCATCAAGTCTGACGGCGTTGTAGATATAGTTCTTTATCTCGTCGGTGATATGAGGGATCACCTGGACTGTCTTGCCCAGATATTCACCTTTTCTTTCTCTGTTAAGCACATTCCAGTAGACCTTGCCGGCCGTCAGATTGGAATAGCGGTTGAGATCGACGTTGATGAATCTTTCATAATGACCGAGATCGAGATCGGTTTCCGATCCGTCTTCTGTGACATAGACTTCGCCATGCTGGTAAGGAGACATGGTGCCGGGGTCGACATTGATATAGGGGTCAAGCTTCTGGGAAGCCACTTTGACTCCACGGGATTTAAGCAGACGGCCGATCGAAGCGGCTGTGATCCCTTTGCCTAAGCCTGATACGACTCCGCCTGTAACGAATATGAACTTACACATAGAAGTACCTCCGGATAAAATAAAAACATCGTTTTGGGCGATGTTATAAACTGGGCTTTAAAAACCTTTTCCATGATCTCCATCTGCGTCATGGAAGAATCATTATGGTACGCGTACTTCAAATACAAAATTAATACTAACTCCGAAAGTAAATGTTTGTCAATATAACAATTGCTGATTATTCAGAAGACTGATCCGCTATCCTGATTTTGCCTTCATCTATCAGCTGACTGATGATATCGATACTGCCATACTTGCCGCCGTTAAAGGACCTGGCCATAGCCACTCCGCTGCACATGCAGTTGGAGATCAGGCTCTCACATCTTGATAAAAGGTAGATGGCATAGAAGTAGTTGATCGTATTATCTATGACCGCTTTGTCATAATCGCTGCCATGATATTTTTTCTTCTCGTATTCCGAGATATACTTGACGTTTTCCACATCCTTCGCCTTGAATCTTTCCTGAGCGACAACAACGACCTTGCCGGGGAAATTATTCAACATGATGTCGATATAGTCACTGTCTTCGCTGGCGACAAAGATCTTTTCATAGCCGCCTTCTGCAAATTTTTTCCTGATATAGTCGAGGCATATCTCGATCGAAGGCGTATGATATGATCCGGCAAAATTGGCTACGATATAATCGCTGCCTCTGAGCAGTACCCCTAATACTTTTTTATCTGCGATGATGGAATCGGCGTACTCCTGCAGATGCGCGAGAAACTCCGGTACAAGCAGATGCAGGGAGATCCGTGGAACGTTGGTCTGCACAAACTGATTCAAGACAAAGCTGTTGAAACATTTGGCATAGGCCGTATTGTTTTCGCTGGCGTCCTCAGGCACCTTGCCGATGATGAAATACTGATTCAGGAACTCCTGGTCAAAGCGGTATGATCCCGGTTCAATATAAGTCTTTATGCCTTTCTTCTTGAAGGCCTGATAGACACAGCTCCAGGTCCCCATGATGCTTCCGATCCCTTCGGTCTTTCTGATCGCCAGCGAAATATACTTTATCTGTTCAAAAGGAAGATCGCTGATCCATTGAAGCAGGAAGAGAGAGTGAAATAAGCCGATCGTGCAATATCTGTTTCTTAAAGTATAGCCGGAATTGAAGTCGTGCTGAACAAAGATACTGTTTTCAGATGTCGGTGCAGTGCTGTACGAAGCGAATTCCGCTATCCAGGGAAACAGTTTATACTTTTCGTCCTTAAAGCTGACTTTAAGTTTTGTGTGTTTATTGACGATGTCCGCAATAACGATACTGTATTCATTAACTTCTTCGAAAAAGATCTCTTCAAAACCATCAAATAATTCGAGGTTGATCTTCTTTATGTCGTTCTCATTGTAAAAGTGGTAGGGCGGAAAGAAGATCTCGCTCTTATAAAAATCGCTGTCGGGAAATAAGCTGTCCTGTTTGGTGTAAGCATCATTGTCTGCATACACAAGATCAAAACCGTTTTCCGCGTTTTCGCCGACATGAAAACGATATTCTCCTCTCAAGACATAGTAGATCGCTTTATGAAATATATCAGGTCTACATTCAAGATAGCGATAATAATTATTCGCATCAAAATCACAGATCGTTAACATACAAAACCTTCACAAGATTTAAATAATACTTTACATTTTAAAAATTCCCCGGCAGAGAAGCAGGGGAATCAGAAACGGATAAGAGGATGCTTATTCTTCAACTGCGTAGATCACATATTCATGGCATGAATCACATGAGTAGACTGATTCCTTGTTGCCGAATGGACCCGGCTGGAAACGCCAGAATCTGATCTTGCCGAAATTGCAGTAACGGCAGCCGTCACCATTATGGGCTGGCGGATCGGAATCGATCAGTCCAAGTCTTTTGTGTGTCTTATAATATTCTTCTTTGGTCTCACCGCCGCTGATCTTGGAAGCAATGATATCATCCAGTTCTTTCTTTTCACTCATATTATTTTCTCCTCGAATTGATTATTTATCTTCTTTAACAGAATTATCTATGAAATGCTTATTGTTTGTCAAAAGTTAACCAAGTGGAATGCTTTTGCGTTTAAACAGATCGTACAGCTCCTTATTCAGATAACGGCTGAGGTTGTTGTAATCCTGTTCGCGGCACTCGGTCATGATGGAGAGCACGGCACAGCCTTTATCAAAACTCAGGATGCCATAGTAGTAAGGACCGCTGATGATCTTGCTGTTCTTCTTGCCGATCTTCGGAAGTTCTTCTTCCAAGATCGCCTCGATCTCATCAAGCGAGGCAGTGGCCGGGATCTTGATCTCAAGCGGCAGCCAGGAGTTGTTTCGGGTCAGGTTGATGACATTGCTGATATCGCGGTTGCTGATGATCTTGACATTGTTGCCGCGTCCGATCAGTTTTGTTGAACGCACACCGATCTCCTGCACCTGTCCGCGATAGCCGTTGATCTCGATCATATCGCCGACCTGATATTCGCCTTCAAAGACGATCGTCAGACCAGCCAGGATGTCGGCGACGAGATCCCGTGAACCGATCGATAAGGCCAGAGTCACAAAACCGACTGAGGCCAGAATGGATCTCGTATCAAAACCGAGATAACCGAAAGAGAAGTAGAGAACGGCGATCAGCACTACGTATTGCAGGATATTGAAGGCCAGCCGGACGATCGTTTCCCCTTTGGTATCTAATGGCCAAGAGATGATCAGGAAGATATAGCGCACAAAAGACATGCCGATCGAAACATAGATCAGCAGCAGCATGATGGAAAAGATCGCAAACAGGTTGACCCCGCGCTGCCAGTCAGAGCGCAAAAGGAAATTGATCAGCAGCAGATTATCGTAATCGTGACCAGTGGAGTACAGATAGAATCCGATAAAGAAGATCACGCCCAGAAGGATGTTGAAGATCGTCAAGGCTTTATTTTCCGGCAGGGTGTTGCGCCAGAAGCTTGGCAGGAAAGAGAACCTTAAGGAAACATCCGTGCTTCGTTTGTTGCGGCCGTCACTCAGCAGCACCTTGATGAAATTGTCCGTGATCGGTTTGTCGCCGTTAAGGACGTTGGCTTCATAGAATTCACGGGTATAGCCGCGCCAGCTGATAAACATACACAGCAGTAACGGGATCAGAAACAGGATCGTGAATATCAGGGAGATCGAAAAGGCAGACCTGAAATCATAGTTATTGTGAGCCAGATAATAATACGTGGAAGCGATATTATTATCGGGTGCAGTCTGCTGATAATATTTCTGACCCAGGATCTTTTTGACCTTGACCCCTGAATCGATACGATCTTCAAGACTCAGTTTGTAATCGGTCAGATTTGCCCCAATATGTTCCGGCGAGGAAGAATTGACGATCTCACCGTTTTCATCATCAGCCATAAATAGGATATCTTCAGGAGAAGTAAGACCTCTGATGCGGTAAGATATGAAATCTTCATAATCAAGACTCAGCAGATCTGGATACAGTGCAAAGATCATGGCTCCATAGCTGTCGGTACCCGGAACAGTATAGCGAACACCGATCCTCAAGGAGTCATAACCGGAAAACTTATCATAAACCGGATCATGGACGATGGAATCAACACCATGCAGCAGCCGGCGGAAATCGCTTGTCGGATCATCTTCCGAGGTGCCAAGTTCCAGGCCGGTATAGTTATTGCTGGCGATGATCTCTTTGCCGTTCTCATCATAAAGGATGATGTATTGGGCATTGACGAGATCGCTGATCCTGGCAAGAGTCTCCTGATCAGGGATCTGGCCGCTATCATCGATTATTTCGGCCATGTTCTCGCCATAATAGGTATACCATCTCTTTTTCTGACTGTTGGATGTCTCCATCTGCTTGATATCACGGCTGAGACCATCCTGGATAGAACTGAGCAGCAGTCTGCCGCGGTTCACATCTTTTCGCAGTGTCAGCATCCCTGAGATCAGTAAGGCAAAACAAAACACGCCAATGGTCGTCAGCAGAACAGCTGTATAGTTGTAGACCTTGACCCTGTCCGGATCATATCTGGTGATCTGCTCGTCAGTAAGGATGTGATCAGCGACCATTTTCTTGAGGGAGAAATTCCAGGTGATCATTGCAGCACAGAACAGCAGGACGACGATGATATAGACAAAGAACCAGTTGATGCTGTCCTGGATAGAACGGGTGACTTCGATAAGAAGATAGACAGTCCAGTTGCTGTCCGCAAGATCGATATAATCGGTGACATAAGTCCTTCCGTTTCTGGTGATCGTTTTGTGATCTTTGAAATTTTCAACGTCGACCAGAAGATCGCCGTCTTCGGTAAGCACATCTTCAGACCAGTAAATGACCATGCGGTCATCATCCATGACAATCATGCGGCAGTCAAACGCCGCTTCAACATAACGCAGAAGCTGCGAGACATTGGAACTGGAACTGTACATCTCAAACCAGGACGAGAGTTCCGTCCAGTCCACATAGTAATATTCATCATTCAGCTTTATGGTGTTGATGAGATAATCTTCACTATAGCCGTCATGCTCGATAGTTGCGGTATCCCAGCCGTCGTTTGTCGACAGATTTTCTTCAGTTATTATCGGGATATCCACACCTTCGTGTTTGGGATAGTGGATCACCCCGTTGACATATCTGATGACCATGCCGTCGTTAAAAAGCATTTTGCCTGTATAGACACCATTGACGATCTGCTTCTGAAGCATCATTTTGATGATCTCAACGTTGTTGTTGCTCAAAGTGACGTATTGTTTGGCGATATTGCTTTCATCAAAACTGATTTCCTGAAAATATGAAGACAAGCTTTCGATCTTGGTCTTGGTGTGTTCCACTAAGTTCTTTTCGGAATCGACCGAAGAAACACCGGTGATGGCAATGCCGCCGATGAATAATGAGATGGAGATTATGATCAAACACAAGATAAATTGACGCTTCATATATGTGACCTGCCTATAGAATAATTATAAATTAAATAAATTATTAATATCTTAAATAATATGATCCTCTCTTTGCGCTTATCAGAATTGTCGCCG
>CADCOR010000160.1 GCA_902803055.1 uncultured Erysipelotrichaceae bacterium | reverse complement strand
GCCGATGGGCATGCAGACACTGATCATGGAAGGCAGCGGCGGTATCTCCGGCGGTCAAAGACAGCGTCTGATGATTGCCAGAGCGATTGCACCTAAACCGTCTGTCCTGATCTTTGATGAAGCAACCAGTGCCCTTGACAACAAAACACAGAAACAGGTTGCTGAAGCTTTGGACAGACTCAAATGTACCAGAATCGTCATCGCCCATCGTCTTTCAACGATCCAGCACTGTGACAGAATTCTTGTCTTAGAAGGCGGCAAGATCATTGAAGATGGTACTTACGATGAACTCATTGCCAACGATGGCTTCTTTGCGGAACTCGTCGAAAGACAGCGTCTCGATACTGGCGATGAAGAAGCGGCGAATGAATAATGTTTAAGCTGATAAAAGACTATTATTCAGATAAAAAAATATATTTAAAGAAAAGAATCCGGGAATATTTTCAGGATTTTTTTCAGTTTATAAAAGATATCGTTTTCTTATTATCAGGCAGCTATAAACAGGTACTGATCTTCATCTTATTCTGTTCGATCTTCGCGATGATCACGATGCATTTCTTCAAGTACTATATCTACGAACTGATCATGAAGATCAACAATACGACCTACATCACGCCCTACAACCTGAAAGAGATAATCCGCAATCCGGGTTCGTTTCTGCTCTTTGGCTTTCTGGTGATCATTTCAACTTTTATATCGCTGTTTGAAATAGCCGGATTACTGCACGCCTTTTCAATGGCTCAGATCGGCCGCAATACCGATTTAGGCTCCATGATAGCGGCTGGCGGCCGGACCTGTGTCAAGGCTTTAAATCCGCGCAACTGGCTGGTGATCCTGTTTATTATGGTACTGTTTCCTTTGACAAGGACCATTTCGATCTCCAATACGCCCTACAAACTGATCGTTCCAGGCTTTGTTACGCAGATAATCGATTACACCAGCCTGTATTCGAAACTGTACAGGATCTTTTATTTCGTTCTGCTGTGCGTGATCGTGATGTTTATTTTTGCGATCAATATCTTTGTATTACAGAAATCTGATTTCATCAAAAGCTGTGATCGCAGCAGACGTTTAGGCAAAGGACATTACCTGGAGATTTTCTTAAACTTTGTTTTGCTCACTGTGCTCATGAATTTCCTGATCAACTCCGTTTCTTCGGCGGCTGTCATCAATTTCCGGGAACTGATCTCCATGTTTCAGAAGTACAGCGGGGTGGTCTCCAAATCTGCGGAAATAGGCAATCCCACCTATGTATTGCGGCAGATTCTAAAAAGCATCTTTGCGCCGGCTATCTATCATGCCGGATTAACCGCTCTGTTTTATCGCTATATTGAAGAAAAGGATCTTATGCGCTCAATTTCGGCCGATACTTTCAAGTCGGTAGCGATTCCCGAGATGGTCAGAATCTTTGCGATTACCGTCATAATATTCATCTTCCAGGTCAGCATCATTCACCTGATAAGCGAATATATATTTCTGATCTATCCGGTCGATATGCCGCTTGTCTGTGCCCATCGCGGCGATAATGTGAATGCACCGGAAAATACAATGCCAGCTTTTGAACTCGCAGTATATGAGAATCTGGAATGGATCGAACTTGATGTTCATCAGACCGCTGATAATGTGATTGTCATCAGTCACGATCCTGATATCGAAAGGACGACCGGCGCTAAAAAGATAATCCGCAATTCAACATATGAAGAACTCCACAAAGAAAACATGGGCAATTGGATGCCGGGCAATTTTGAAGACGTCAAAGTACCGACACTCAAGGAAGTGCTTGATCTGGCTTATCAGAATGGACTTAATGTGCAGATAGAGCTCAAAGGCAATAAGAATGATGTGAATTTTGAAGAAAACGTGCTGAAGGTCATCAATGAAACAGGCATGCATGATCAGGTGATGATCATCGCTCTGGATTATACAAGACTGATGAGAATCAAACAGCTTGATCCCGATATCCTGTGCGGTTATTGCATGGCCATTGCTTTAGGCGACCTGGAAGATATCGAATATAGTGACAATATCTCGATTGAAGAAAACAATGTCACACCTGAACTGGTTTATCGGATGCACAAAAATGGCAAGAAAGTCTTCTGCTGGACGGTGGACAGTGAAGATACAGTCCAGTATCTGGTGAGCTGCGGCGTTGATGTCATCGGTACTGATAATCCACTGCTTATCAGTTCAGCTCTGGATAAGGTCTCTTATAAGGGAGGCTTAAGCAGAGTGCTCAATATCATGATGCATACCTTTGCAAGTATGGATAAATAATCTCAATTAAGAATATAGGAGGTTTGACAAATGGATATAGAATTCTTATTAATCTTGCAGAATTTCCGCAATATGACCAATAATTTCCTGACACCGTTCATGGAATGTATTTCGCTTTTCGCGATCACTTATCTGATCATGGTGCCGGCGCTGGTTTATTGGATCTATGACAAAAGAAAAGGCATCTTTACCTTTGCGAACTATTGCCTGGTAGTTGGAGTCAATGCTGTAGTAAAACTTACAGCCTGCATATACCGTCCCTGGATCAGAGATCCGAGAGTTCTGCCGGCCGGCGATTCCATAAGGACAGCTACAGGCTATTCTTTTCCTAGCGGTCATGTCGCAACAGCTGGACCATTTTATCTGGGCATGGCTACATCCTTCTTTAAGGAAAAAAGATGGTTTTCGATCACCTGTTTAACCTTGCTGTTTCTAACGGCTTTTTCCCGCAATTATCTGGGTGTACATACGCCGCAGGATGTCTTTATTGCTTTATGCGAGTCGATCCTTGGTGTTTGCATTATGTCGAAGATCTTTGCCTATCTGAAGGAACACCCGGAAAAAGAAAATCTCTTTCTGATCCTGGAATTTCTGCTGGGCGTTGTATCATTAGTCTATATTCACTACAAGCCTTATCCGATGGATTATATCAACGGTGAACTCATTGTTGATCCGCAGAAAATGATGAACGATGGCTATGGCGATCTGGCAACCATGATGGCATTTCCGCTTGCCCGTTATATTGAAAAGACCTGGATAAAGTTCAAACCTTTAGGTATCAATAAAACAGGCATTATTACAGGAATCTGCTTTGTTGCTGTTTATGCCGTGTTCATTATTTATTGCGAACCAGCTCTGATCAAAGCGATAGGCTCACATTGGGGCAAATTTGTTTTCAATTATGCGAAGATCCTTCTGATCTTTGCGCTTCTGCCGGCCGTGATCAAACTGATCACTTATTATAAAGAAAAAAAAGAAGAGGGGAAATAATACAGTGATGAAAAAGATCATAACTCTGGTATTGATTTCAGTACTTTTATTGAGTATATCTGGCTGCAAGGTCAAACCCAAGAAGGAACCGATCTATATCTTCTATACCAGCGACGTGCATTGTGCCGTTAATGATAACATTTCTTTTCCGGGTTTAAAAGCTCTGATCGAAGATACCAGAAAGCAGCATCCGGATGTGCTACTAGTTGATTCCGGTGATTTCCTGCAGGGTGGTAATTTAGGCTCAATCTCCAAAGGTGAAGCTATTATCACATTGATGAATGATATGGGCTATGATTATGTCACTTTCGGCAATCATGAGTTTGATTATGGTCTGGATACGCTGAAAGGGTTATTGGGCAAAGCAAAGTTCAGTTTTATCGCCAGCAATGCCAAGTATACAGGAAGCGGAACTTCGGTTTTTGAAGGTGTTCCGGAATACTGTATCAAAGATTTTGGTCATACCAGGATCGGCTTTATTGGTTTATTGACCCCGGATAATCTGAAAACTTCCAATCCGCTCTATTTCATGGAAAATGGCGAATATGTCTATGATTTCTATGACAACAACAAAAACGATTCGCTGGCCGCCAAAGCTCAAAGCTGTGTCGATGAACTGAGAAAACAGAATGTTGATTATGTCATAGCTTTATGTCATCTGGGATCAACCGAAGAAAGCCGGCCAAACGATTCAATCTATCTGATCAGTCATACTACCGGCATCGATGCTGTTATTGATGGCCATTCACATTCGATCATTGTCGGAGATAAATATCCGAATAAAGATGGGGAAGATGTTCTGCTGACTTCGGTAGGTACAAAAATGGAAGAAGTCGGAGAGATGATCATTGATACAGATGGAACTATTTCAACAGTTCACTTCAGCAAATATGATGGTATCGATGAAACGATGAAACAGAAAATCGATGATGTTTTTGCAAAGCAGAATGTGATCCTGAATGAAAAAATCGGTGAATCATCGTTTGTGCTTTCGATTAGGGATGAAGATGGGATCAGACGCTGCCGCAACAGAGAAGTAACCATAGGCAATCTGATCGCTGATTCTTTTAGAGTAATGATGGACTGTGATATCGGCATGATCAATGCCGGCACGGTCAGAGATGATATTGACCAGGGTGAGATAACTTATGGTGAACTCGTGGAGATAGCACCATTCCTGAATGTGGTGGTTGCGATGAAGGCCAAAGGACAGAATGTCCTGGATGCTTTGGAGTTTGGCTCACAGTTTACAGAAAAGATCCCGGTCTTTGATGGCAATCCGGTAGGTGAATCGGGTTCATTCATGCAGGTCGGGGGTCTGCGCTATAAAATCGATACTTCTGTGAAGCCTGAGTTTGAATATGATAAAAGCGGCAGGGTAACCAAGATCAGCGGTGATCGGCGTGTCCATGATGTCGAAGTACTTAAAGATGGTGAATATGCTCCGCTTGATCCGGAAGCCTATTACAGTGTAGCGACCAGTGATTATATCGCATTGGCATTTGGCGAAGGGAATACGGCTTTTAAAGACTGTGAATTGATCAAAAGTTCAGAAAAACTGATTCCGGAGATTGTAAAAGAATATATCAAAGAATACGGCGTAGATGAGCGATATGCTCAGCTTGAGGATAGAATCATCATAGAATGATAAAATAGTTACATATGGATGCCCAGAACGCTAACGCCAGAATGGTGACTAAACTGATGTTCAGACTGCTGCCGGTCCAGGCTTTACTGGTAGCAGTTGATTCTTTAGATGGATTTGTTTCCAGTTTTTTCGCCAATAATTATGTCGGCGTCGAAGCGATGAGTGCCGTTGGACTTTACAGTCCTATCAATACTTTTATCGGTGCCTTGTCGCTGATGCTTTCGGGCGGTACCTCGATCGTCTGCGGCAAATACCTTGGCCGCAATCAGAACGATAAGCTGCAGGATGTCTTTTCACTCAACGTGCTTCTGACTTCTGGACTTTCATTTATTCTGGCTCTGGTATTCATAATCATGTCGCTGACCAATCTTACAACTGTGTTTTGTCATGATGAAGCAATCAGACCGCTCTTTAATGCCTATCTGATCGGTCAGGCTCTTGGTTTTCTGCCTAATATCATGACTAATCAATTGCCGGTTTTTCTGGCTTTTGAAAACAGGGATGATCGGACTCTGATTTCAAGTATCGCCTATGTCTTAAGTTCGATTGCATTCAATTTTGTCTTTGTTCAGGCTATGCGCATGGAAGCTCTGGGTCTGGCTTTAGCGACAACGGTCGGTAACTGGATCTTCTTTGCGGTTCAGGCACAGTATTTCTTCACAAAGAAAGCGCATCTGCGTTTCAGCTTTACTAAACCAGAGGTCAAGGAAGTAAAAGAAATTGTCAAGACCGGTCTGCCGGGGGCATCTACCAATATCTATCAGACGATCCGCGGTTTTATCGTCAATCATCTGATCGTGGTCTTTGTCGGTTCGATCGGCATTACTGCTTTCGCAACTGTTGATAATCTGATGAGAGTCTTCTGGGCTATCCCGATGGGGATGGTGACAGTATCAAGGCTTCTGATCAGCGTCAGTATCGGTGAAGAAGACCGTCAGACTCTGACGGATATCATGAGAGTCATGTTCAGCCGCTTTGTGCCGCTGATGTTTCTGATCTGCTTAGGCATTTGTTTTGCGGCTGAGCCATTGACGAATCTGTTCTTTCATAATCCGGCTGAGCCGGTCTATCTGATGACCCTCTGGGGTTTCAGAATCATGCCGTTCTTTATGCCTTTTGGCATTATTGTTCTGCATTTTGTCTGTTATGCACAGGCTATCAATAAACAGTTTATGGTCAATCTGCTGTCCTTGCTGGATGGTGTTGTCTATATGTGTGTCTTATCCTTGCTTCTGATAGAGACTTATGGCATCAATGGCATCTATATGGCAGCGGTGCTCAGCAGTGTTGCGACATGTATTACTATCCTGTTTTATTCATGTATCGTAAACAGAAAAATACCGCAGAGCATGGATGAACTGATGATGATTCCGGATTATCTTGGCGTAAAAGAAGAGGAAAGACTGGATCTCAGTGTGCAGACTATCAATGATGTCGTCAAGATCTCACAGATGGTGCAGGATTTCTGCCTTAACCTGGGAATTGATGAAAAGCGTTCCTATCTGGCTGGCCTTTCTCTGGAAGAAATGGCGGGG
>CADCOR010000159.1 GCA_902803055.1 uncultured Erysipelotrichaceae bacterium | reverse complement strand
GCACCCATTTCTTCATCTTCATCGCTTCCAGTCGAGCCAAGATAGAAGTTGCCGAAAGTAACGATGGCAGCCAGTTTATAGGCCGCTCCATTGCCGATCGCCTTAATGCCGCTGGAAAGATCAACCGTCAGAATATCAGGTGAATGATCACCAGTCCACAAAGCATTGATCGCATCAGCACCGACTCGGCTGTAGTTTTCATTGCCGATCTCATCATAGAAAGCTAAAACCGGTGCTCCCTTTGGTGAAACCATCGTCAAAGCTGAAAGATCAGCAGTCTCTGGGGCTGTTTCTTCGACTTTTTCTTCTTGCTTTACAGCACTCGTGCATCCGCACAGAAGCAGTAATATCGCTAATAATGTAAGTATTTTTTTCATTTTAACAATCTCCTCACTCCTGAAATTATATATAATGAGATCATAAAAATATGTGATCAGGATCACAGATGACCAATATTATCGAACTGCTCAGCAGCAAAGAAAAAAACCGGCTCAATATCAGAAAACTCACTAAAGGTGAGACGCTTTTTCATGAAGATGATCTTTGTGAAGAGATTGGCATCCTGATTAAGGGTAAACTGCTGATCGCTTCCTATCTTGAAGATGGAAGGGAGATGATCTACAACACGATCGAAGAAGGCATGATCTTTGGCAACAATCTCCTTTTTTCTTCAAGTCCCTACTACAAAGGCGATATCACTGCCGAAACAGACAGTGAATTGTGTCTTATCAGAAAAGCTGATCTGCTTGAGATTCTGAAAAACAATGAAGCCTTTCTGCTTGCCTATCTCAAGATCCAGTCCGATCTTGGCAAAGCACTTAACCAGCGCATCAGACTGCTTTCAATCGCTTCGGCCAGAGAAAGGTTTCTATTCTATCTTCACGAACAGCACGGTCTGCTGCAATATGAATCGATCACCCGACTGTCAAAAGATCTCTATCTTTCCAGAGAAGTTCTCTCCCGTCTGATCGGTATCCTCACTAAAGAAAAAATAATAATTAAAGATAATAAAACAATAAGATTGTTATAGAATAGTTCTAGAGGTAATCAACTATGTATTCTTTTGCCAACGACTATTCAGAAGGCGCCTGTCCAGAAGTAATGGACGCTCTGATCAGAGACAACAACACCCAATGTCCAGGTTATGGTCTTGATCAGTATTGCGCATTAACTGCCAGAAAAATCAGAAAGATCGTCGAGGACAGCAGTGTAGACGTCCACCTGCTCAGCGCCGGTACGCCTTGCAATGTCGTGGCGATTTCCCTTTTAAGATCACATGAAGCTGTCATCAGCGTCGAAAGCGGACATATCAATGTCCACGAGACAGGTGCCGTTGAAGCTACCGGTCACAAGATCATTGCTGTCAAAGGCGAAAATGGCAAGATCACACCTGAAGAGATCGAACAGGTCGTCGCTGCTCACCCGGATGAGCACATGGTCAAACCGAAGATGGTCTTTATCTCCAACGCAACTGAATTCGGTACGATCTATCAGAAAGAAGAACTCAAGAAGATCTACGAGACCTGTCAAAGACTTGGCTTATACCTTTATCTTGACGGTGCCAGACTTTCCAATGCCTTAGTGGCTATCGGCAATGATCTGAGCTTGAAAGATATCTGTGCCTATACCGACATGTTCTACCTGGGCGGCACCAAAAACGGTGCCTATGCAGGTGAAATATTCATCATCAGAAATGATGAACTCAAGCCTGATTTCCGCTACTATGAGAAACAGCACTGTGCGATGCTGGCCAAAGGCCGCTTCTTAGGTACACAGATGCTGGCGCTATTAGAAAACAATGTCTATCTGAGCAATGCCCGCAATGCCAACATCATGGCTCAGGCACTGGCTTATATCTTCAAACAGCTGGATTTCAGAATGTATATCGAATCACCGACCAATCAGATCTTTCCGATCATCGAAAACAGACTGCTGGAAAAGATCCAGAACAAATACGTCGTAACGATCTGGGGTCCTTATGATGAAAACCACACGATCGTCAGATTCGTCTGTTCCTGGGCAACCAAGAAAACAACGATCCAGGAGTTCTATTCGGATCTCGTCACATTCCTGAATATGCCAAAATAATAGGGCTTGCGCCCTATTTTAATTTGAATGCGATGTCCCCTTTTCCGTCTTTGTATCTGACCTTGCACAAAGCACCATTGATCAGAGTGAAATTCGGGAAAGTATGACCGATATCCATTTCCATGATATGCGGAATCTTGCCTAAAGCCTTATCAGCAGCTTTGATGTAATCAAGTTTCTTATCTTCCACTTTCGGAAAAGCCGGTCTGCCGATCAGAACGCCCTTGCAGTATCTGAACCAGCCGGCATATTTAAACTGCAGCAGAGTCAGATAGAAGTTATATGATGACATATCAAAGAGATCAAAATACCAGATGATGCCATCATCCTTATAGCGTTCCACAAAATCATCAACATGATCAAACGGGGTACCGATCAGCTTATCAAGCGATTCCACACAGCCGCCGATCAGTCTGCCCTCGAGCACTTCCTCTTTCCTGCTGATCCATCTGACATCCTGATAGGCATCGATCTCATTGATCATATCCAAAAAATTAATATATCGCGAATATGATTTCTGAGCATGAATATCCCCTTTCATGTAGTCGAGAAAAGTCTTTTCACTGCGCTCTGGTTTCTCCGAAAAACCTGCACCGTTGCGGCCATATAAAGTCGCAATATCAAGCATCGTCGTAACGGTAAATAAAATGTTGGTCGGATCAGACATACCGGCAATCCATTTGGGGTTTTCACCTATATGTTCAAAGTTGACATAAGGCATCATTTCCAGCATGAAATCACCGCCAGCCGCACAGAGAATGCAATCGATTTTTCTGTCCGTGACAAGTTCATCAAGTTCAGCCGCTCTTTTTTTCGCTGAAGCTGAACGTACATTATTTACCCTTACGGAAGCTGTTTCTCTGATCCTGTAGCCATAGCTTTTCAGGACTCTGTTTGACTTTCTGAAGTCATCTAATTTGTGGCCGACACCGGCACTTGGAGCACAGATACCGATCGTATCTTTCTCCTTAATAAATTTTGGATATAACATAACTAGATTATACAAAAATAGCTTTTTTTGTGCCGAAATTTAATTGAATAAATGGAGAAATTATTCTAATATAAAAAATGCATAAATAATTTTTTTGCTAGTAAAGGGGTTATATGACAGGTAAGGTTAAGTGGTTTAACGCCGCTAAGGGTTATGGCTTTATCACTGGAGATGACGGCAAAGAAGTATTCGTACATTT
>CADCOR010000158.1 GCA_902803055.1 uncultured Erysipelotrichaceae bacterium | reverse complement strand
TTTATCTTCATTCAGATCTATCTTTCCCAGTTTTGTATAAGCCCAGGAATTTGAACCATAGAAGACGACCAGCTGATCGCCTGCATATAAGACGATATCGCCTGGCTTAGTCGTCAGCTGCACATCGTTTCTTGGTAGCTTTTTGCCGATAGAGCCGACCTGTTCAAAGCCACCATACATCTTCATCTCGATTTCAATTGGCAGCAGTTCATTTAGAGCCTTTACTGATTCGTTGTCTTCCAATAAGACACTGACTTCTTCAGCATCGATATACATCTTCATGGTCTGCTCCTTTTTCTGAGACAGTTCATTGTTATCAGTTTTATTCCCTGATTCATTTTTGATATTCCTTCTGCAGGCACTAAACAGTATCAGCAGCAGCAATAACTGGATCTTGATCTTTCTGTTCATCGGTTTTCCATGTACTCCCTTATCTGCTGCATCTTTTCTGACTGATGTACTTCAAACGGACAGCGTGAATCACAATGTCCGCAGCCGATGCAGTCAGAAGCATTAAGTTCCAGGGTCTTATAATGTTCAAGTGCCATCTCATCACCCGAGATCGCCAGATCATAATACTTGTTTACCAGACCGATATCGATACCCATCGGGCAGGGCTTGCAATGATTGCAGTAAACACATCTGCCGGAGTTTCTGATCGGTTCAAAGGAAGAAATGATCGCATAGTCGAGTTCTTCTTCGCTCTTATCATAATACTTCAGCAATTCCTCAACTTCTTTTACACTCTTTGCACCTGGTAAGGCAACCAGCACACCTGGCTTATCAAGGATATATTTCAGGCACTGATAGACTGTTAAGGCTTTGCCGAAAGGTGATGTCTTGCCATCCAGAAGCTGTCCGCCTGAGAATGGCTTCATGACCGAGATGCCGATGCCTTCCTTCTCACATCTTCGATAGATCGCTTCTCTTTCTTCAACTTCACCATGGGCATATTCACCTTCCCCATAGTCATAGCCGGGATTGATCGAAAACATCAGCATATCCACATCCGCCTCATCGAGGATCCTGTTGATCACTTTAGGCGTATGGGAAGAAAGGCCGATGTGCTTTACCACACCTTTTTCCTTCAGTTCCAGGATATAGTCATAGATGCCGTTCTTCTTGAATGTTTCCCAGTCAGAGATCTCATCCTGGCAATGGATGAAACCATAATCGATATAATCAGTTTTTAGCTGTTCCAGCATCCATTTCACGGAACCTTTGATCGTATCAAGATCCAATGACCAGCCATAATCACCTTTGGTGTAGTCAGCTCCGAAATGGATCTGATAGAAGATCTTATCTCTTACTTCATGTAAAGCTTCCCCATAGATCGGAAAAGAATCGCCATGTCCGGCAGCCAGATCGAAGTAGTTGATCCCGCCCTCATAGGCTCTTCTTAACGCTTTGATCGCTTCTTGTTTTCCTGCTTCAAACATATAGGAAGATCCGATACCGATCTCGGATATCCTGTCACCTGTTTTTCTGTTGATCCTGTATTTCATATCGTCTTATCTCCTGTTTTATTAATCCTATTTTATCAGACACAGATAAAAGAAAAGAACACACAGATTGTTCTGTATGTTCTCTTTGCCTTTTAACCGTTGATTATTGCCTAGGCAACGTAGTAGTTCAGATCAAACTTCTTGATCTCGGTAACCTTGCTGTTGCCTTCGAGGTCTGCATACCAGCTGATGACATAGAGTTCTGGAGTATCATCGGCACTGAGAGCTTTGCCGCGAGCTAAAGCAATGTAGTTTGTGCCATTAACGACCTGAGTAGCCAGTAACTGGATTGGATTGTAGCCAACACCAAGTACTTCTGCCATTGCCTTTTCAAAGCTTGACTGTGCTTCTTCTGAACCTAATGAACCAGGCTTGCCGGTATCTTTAACAGTCCAGCCGCCGAGAATGTTGTCATCAACATCTGCAAGGACGTGGATATCTGTTACATCGATTTCAGATACAGATTCAAGTTTGACATTGCCCTGCAGATCTTCATAGACCTTGAGGATCAGGAAGCTGCTTGCCGGGCTTGCCGTGACCGAAGTACCGCGAGCTAAGAAAGCATAGTTGGTCCCGCTTACGACCTGAGTAGCTAAGACACATACCGGTTCGTAATTTTCACCAAGCAGTTTTTCGGTTGCTGCTGCAAACACAGTTGCTTCTTTTTCATCCATCTCAGTTCTTGCAACATCAGCGACCTGCCAGCCGCCGGCGATTGCTTCTGTTACTTTAGGAACGAAGACGATCTTGCAGACATCGCCATCATTGAGGGCGATATTGCCGATAACATCATTGAGCGGCTGATCATTGAGTGTTACATCCCAATAACCGAGTTCGCCGTTTTCCTTGCCATTAACAGAAACGATGACACCATTTTCATCAACTTCATAAGTGAAGTCCGCGCCATCACCTTTGCCAAGAGCGTCAAACAGATCTTTCAATGTTGACTTGGCAGGCATTTCGCCGCGCATACCGCCTTCAGAACCTTCCGGATCAGAGAAGTGGATTTCACAGACGATCTGCTTCTGGCATCCCGCAAATACAAGAGCCATTAATAAGACTAATAATGCAGAAATAATCTTTTTCATTTTTAACCTCCCATATCTTAAACTTTTGGAACAAAAGTCTATACGCAGTGTAATATTACACTGTCAATAATATAGCAGATTATTTTTGTTTTTGTTAGTGATAGACAGCGTTTTTGACAAGAAAACGTTTCCATCACATCATTTCACATATGTCGATGTTCTTCACCATACACTTGCTTTAAAAAAACCGCAATTTGCGGTTTCTTATACTTCGGAATAGTCGGTATCCAGTGCTGCCTGAAGCTTATAGTCAGGGAAAGCTTTCTGAACATCGCTGATCACTTCATCAAACTCAGCTTTACGGTCAGCAGCGTCGAAACTGATGACGAGATCAAAGCGCATGGTCTTTCTGTCTTTCATCAGATAGAAGCCATGCATCTGTCTGACATTCTCATGCGAGAAGACAATCTTTCTGACTTTCTTTTCAATCTCGATCGCTTCCTGGTCCTTCGTATTTATCGAATAGACGCCGATCGCAGTCAAAACGACGTGATGTTCGTTATAGACTTTCAGCTGGATCTCTCTGATGAGCTGATCGAGCTGATCGGCCGAATAGGTATCCGGTACTTCAATGTGGATCGAGCCGTTCCAGGCATCAGGTCCATAATTGTTTAAGACCAGATCATAAGCCCCATTGACACCCGGAAAACTCACCACCGTCTTCTTGATGTTTCTAGCGAGCTCCGGATCGTTTCTTTCACCCAGGATCTGCGAGATCGTATCCTTCAGCATCTCATAGCCGGATTTGATGATGATCAGTGAGATGATCGCACCAAGCCAGGCTTCTAAAGAAATGCCGAAGATCAGATAGATGGCAGCCGCAAGCAAAGTCGAAGCCGAGATGATTGAATCCAACAAGGCATCCTTGCCGGAATTGACTAAAGAATCTGAATTGACTCGGTTACCGACACTTTGAACATATCTGCCCAACAGGATTTTAACTAAAACAGCTACAGCCACAATGATCAGTGAAGTCGTTGTATACTCCGGCGTTTCCGGATGGATGATCTTCTTTACTGATTCAATAAAAGATGTGATACCGGCATAAAAGACGATCAGGGAAATGATCATGGCACTCAGATATTCGATGCGGCCATATCCGAAAGGATGATTCTTATCCGGTTCCTTGGCGGCAAGCTTGGTACCGATGATCGTGATCAGAGAACTCAAGGCATCAGAGATATTGTTTACGGCATCAAGTACGATCGCAATGGAATTGCTGATGATACCTACGACCGCCTTGAAAGCTGCCAGAAAGACATTGGCAACAATACCGATGACACTGGTCCTGACGATTATCTTTTCCCGATTACCGCCGTCTTTATTTTCCTGTTTTATCTGCCTGTTCATATTCTTAGAGTAATTCTGCGACTTTTGCCTTTACAACTTCCATATCAACAGTCGGTTCAAATCTTTCAACGACATTGCCGTTTCTGTCGACCAAGAACTTGGTGAAATTCCACTTGATATACGCTTTTTCACCAAACTGCTTGTTGTTCATGTTGGCGAATTTATTTAAAGCGGCAAACTTCAGACCCTTGCCGAAACCGGCAAATGGTTTCTCGGTTGCCAGATAGACATATAACGGATCAGCGTTGTCACCGTTGACATCGATCTTGGCAAACTGCGGGAATTCTGTACCATACTTCAAAGTGCAGAACTCATGGATCTCATCAGCATCGCCCGGAGCCTGATTGGCAAACTGGTTGCAAGGGAAGTCGAGGATCTCCAGACCCTGATCCTTCATTTCCTTGTACATGGCCTCTAATGGCTCATAGTGCGGTGTGAAACCGCAGCCGGTAGCGGTGTTGACTATCAGTAATACCTTGCCCTGATAATCGGAAAGAGCTACTTCATTGCCCTTTCTGTCCTTAACTGTAAAATCATATACTGTCATTTCTGCTATTCGTCCTCCTCTGTTATTTTTTACTGCTTATCGAGCAGTTCATATAATAATGCATATAAAGTCTGAGCCTTATCTGCACTCAGTCTCACACAGCCAGCTACTTTTTCCGGCACCTGTCTGGCCTCTTCCTGCAGCTGTCTGCCTTTTTGAGTCAATGTGACCTCCACGATGCGTTCATCATTGCGGCTGCGCTTTCTTTCAATATAGCCTTCTGCTTCCATCTTCTTAAGCAAAGGTGACAGCGTGCCATTGTCCAGCATCAGTCTTTCCCCGATCTCTGATACAGTCAGGCCATCCTGTTCCCACAGTACGAGAAACACGATGTATTGCGTATAAGTCAGACCTAAAGGTTTCAGATGCGGTGTATAGAGATTGATCACATTTCTTGAAGCAGCATACAGTGGAAAACACAGCTGATTTACTAGTCTCATCTTTTCATAATCGATGTTTTCCATATCTGCTCCTCCAAATATATTTGATACAATATAGTTTTATCATACATTTCTTTATAATGCAATAAAATTATATATATTTTTTAATCTTTCTTATATACCCACAATCCTGTAGAAGGATGCGGAATATAAAAGATCTCTTCCCCAGCAAGCTGATTCCAGCCATATTTCAGTTTTTCCGGGTCATATATTCTGCTCAATTCATCATATGAGGCACTGTTATAGCCAACTGATCTGATCTCATCCTGACTCAGCACTTTTACGGCATAAGTGATCGCAAAGCGTCCATCACTGGAACCATGGATCAGATGCGAAGCAAACATCGGATATGCTTTCAGGTTCATATGACCATCAGAAAACAGATAGGGATCCAAAGTAATTAATATTGATAAAAGAATAAATACTAATAATAAATATTTTTATAGCGGAAATAATGTGAAATAATTCACCAGCTATTCTCTTTCATTCTTAATGGGTGTATAATGTAAACGCTTGCAAAATATCAGGCAAATATAATAGAAAGAAGGATAAATACTATGAGAAAACTGTTTGCGTTAATGCTTGCATTACTTATGGCATTAACACTGGTTGGCTGCAGCAGCGGTGGCGGCAACACTCCTGCCCCAGCTGAGAATCAGTCAGAAGTTCAGAAGGTCATTGCTGAAGCTCAGACAATGACACTTGAAGAACTGGCTAAGAAAGCCATTGAAGAATCTAACGGCAAGACTGTTTACGGTCTGGGCAACTCTTCACGTGGCAAGACTGCTTTACCTTTGTTCATTGAATATCTGCAGACTATCGATCCAAGCTACAAGCTTGAATTCGAATGGCAGCAGCCAAAGAACAACAAGATCTTCGATCAGCTGACAGCTGACGGCCTCAAGGATACAGGCACATTCTTCATGACCCTGATCCAGGATGGCAACCAGATCGAGTCCAAGATGGTTCAGACCGGTGTCCTTGACACTTTCATTCCAAAAGGATGGGCTGAAGCCAATGGCACAACTCCTGAAGAATACAAAGGCTATCTGCCTTTGCAGACATTGAACAAGATCTTCGAATTCAACTGCGTAAATCCAGACAAGAGCTATGCGAACTGCTGGGATTTCGTAGCCGAAGGTGAACACGGTCTGTTCATGGGTCTTGAATCTGAACCAGTCGGCAAGAACTTCCTGATGATGTTAACTAATGATAAATATTCAGGATATCTCAAAGATGCTTATGACAAGCTTCCAGCTGACAAGCAGGCATACTTCAAGACAACAATCGATGCTGTCGCAAAAGACGCTGATGAATTAGGTTTAGGCGAAAACGGCAAGTATGCCTTAGCCTGGATCAAGTTATGGGTCAACAGCTACAACGAACAGACTGATGATGGTCCTATCTGCAATACT
>CADCOR010000157.1 GCA_902803055.1 uncultured Erysipelotrichaceae bacterium | reverse complement strand
TATAAGTGGTTTTGCTCAGCCGGTTTTTCATGACTTCATCATTGAAGACTTTACGGCCGAAGGTTTTTGTCATTTCACTCATATGTGTTTTCCTGTTCCTTTTGTTATATTTTACTCTGTTTTGGCTTATATGCTTAAATTTAAGCAGGAGAGTATAAAAATATGAAACTGATGATTGCTTCGGATATTCATGGCAGTGCCTATTACAATGATCTGCTTGTTGAGCGTTTCAGGGAAGAGAAACCGGATAAACTTTTATTGCTGGGAGATATCCTCTATCATGGTCCTCGAAATGATCTGCCTGCAGAATATGTGCCCAAAAGAGTACTGGCGTCATTAAATGAACTGAAAGACAGGATCCTTTGTGTCAGAGGAAACTGCGATGGTGATGTCGACCAGATGGTCCTGGAGTTTCCGATCATGGCCGATTATCTGTACATGTATATAGAAGGAATTGAGATCTATGCCAGCCATGGACATATCTATAATCAGAACAAGCCGCTGCCGGGATTAAAGGGCATTTTCCTTTGCGGGCATACCCATGTGCCGCTCATTGAAAAACATGATGATTTTGTCTATCTGAATCCCGGTTCCGTGTCTATTCCTAAAGACGGCAGCCGCCACAGCTATATGATTTTTGAAAACAGGGAATTCTTGTGGAAGGATCTTGAAAACAAAGAGATCTACATGAATTATAAGGTTTAAAAAAGTCATCCTTGCGGATGGCTTTGTTTGCTAATTTGCGAAATTGAATCTTCTTAACATCTCCCGCATGATGCGGTAGTATTCTTCGACGTTGATATCGACTGCTACCCTTGAGTTAGGGACTTTGTCATATTCAGCGACACTCATGCCTCTTTTTTCGACGTTGCCGTCAATGATGTGCGTATAGGCATCCTTGAAGGTGATGATGTCATCAGAGATCATTGAGGAGATCGCAATGGCATCATGCATGGCTTCCTCATGACGGAATCTGATCAGTTCCAGCATCACGTCCTTGATCTTGGGATCGCAATCAGTTATGTCATCAAGTATTGCTTTGGTAAGCGGAGCCTGACGGGTGACATTAAGTCCGATCATGTCGATCGGCACGCCGCTTTCAAAGACGATCTTGGCAGCTTCGGCATCATGATAGATATTGGCTTCGGCATATTCACTGACATTGCCGGTCGTGAGTGTACCACCCATGATGACGATCTTCTTTAACATTGAAGGCAATTGCGGATATTTGGAGAAGGCCATGGCCAGATTGGTTTCCGGACCGACAGCGACGACTACAAGTTCGCCATCGTACATGACAGCTTCCCGATAGATCTTATCCCAGGCTTTGTAATGATCGATCCGCGCATCAGAATGATCGATATAGGCATTGCCTAAACCGTTGATGCCATGGAACTTAATGACCGGAACGCCAAATTCCTGGCACAGGTAACGGCCGGCACCTCTGGCAACCGGCACCTCTGAACGTCTGAACAGTTTCAGGATGTCCAAAGCATTCTGGGTGGTTACATCAGTTGAATTGTTGCCTCCGATCGTCGTGATGGCACGAAGATTGAAAACATCAGAAAAGGCACAGCCTAAAGCTATACAGAAGAAATCGTCTACACCCGGATCGGTGTCTATTATAATCGGAATCTGACTCATACACTTATTATACCCAACCGATATGAGATATGATTAAAGAAAGAGGAAAAAAGACATGCCAATAATTGCTGGATTCATGGTACCCCATCCCCCGCTGATCGTTCACGAAGTCGGCAAGGGTGAGGAAGAAAAGATAAGTACGACAAAAAGAGCTTATGAAGAAGTAGCCAAACAGATCGCTGAGCTTGAACCGGAAACGATCATCATCTCTTCACCGCACTCCATCATGTATTCTGACTATTTTCATATTTCCCCAGGCAATAAAGCCCGAGGCAATTTTGGAAACTTCAGAGCTGCGGAAGTCAGCTTTGAAGAGACATATGATGCTGAGCTGGTCAATAAGATCTGTGAGCTCAGTAAACAGATCGATTTTCCCTGCGGAACATTAGGGGAAAGAGAAAAGGCTCTCGATCACGGTACGATGGTACCGCTGTATTTCATCCGTCAGAAATACCCGCAGGGCAAGATTGTCCGTCTTGGCTTATCAGGTCTTCCTTTGGCTGATCACTATCGTCTGGGTATGATCATTGCACAGGCGGTAAATGATCTCAATAGAAAAGCTGTATATGTCGCCAGTGGCGACCTGTCTCATAAATTGCAGTCCTATGGTCCATATGGTTTTGCGAAAGAAGGACCGGAATACGATGAAAGAATTATGAATGTGTGTTCCCGCGCAGCTTTTAAAGAGCTTTTTGATTTCTCTGAAGAGTTCTGTGACAAGGCTGCCGAATGCGGACACCGCTCTTTTGTGATCATGGCCGGCTGTTTTGATGGGCTTGACGTTGAAGCAAAACAATTGTCCCATGAAGATGTCACCGGTGTGGGTTATGGGATCTGTACTTTCTATCCGAAAGGAATAGACGAAAACCGAAAATTCCTTGAGCAGTATGAAAAGGAAACCGAAGCAAAGATTCAAGAGCGGAATGATAATTCAGATGCTTATGTAAGACTCGCCCGCAAGGCGATTGAATACTATACTGTTCATCGCAAGAGACTGCCGCTTTCTGACGATATCGATTCAGAACTGTTGAAGAGAAAAGCGGGAGCTTTTGTCTCGATCCACAAGTTTGGCAGATTGCGCGGCTGTATCGGAACGATCATGGCTACCAGAGAAAATGTCGCGGAAGAGATCGTTTCCAATGCGATCAGTGCCTGCAGCAGAGATCCGCGTTTTGAACCGATCAGGGAAAGTGAACTCAAGGATCTTGAGATCAATGTCGATGTATTGGGTGAGATCGAAGATATCGATTCACCTGCGCAGCTGGATGTGAAACGCTATGGGGTGATCGTAAGCTGCGGCAGCAGGAGAGGCCTATTATTGCCGGACCTTGATGGCGTGGATGCGATCGAGGAACAGATCGATATTGCCAGGGAAAAAGGTGGTATCGGGAAACATGAAAAATATACGCTGCAGCGTTTTGAAGTAGTCAGACATTACTGAGGTGGATATGGCAAGGTGTGAAGTCTGTTTCAGACATTGTGAACTTAAGGAAGGTCAGATCGGTATCTGTAAAGCAAGGATCGGAAAGGGCGATAATGTCGTTTCTTATAACTATGGTCTTGTGACATCTTTGGCTTTAGATCCGATCGAGAAGAAGCCATTAAGAAGATTCTGCCCCGGATCAAAGATTATTTCAGTGGGCAGTTTCGGCTGCAATCTGCGCTGTCCTTTCTGTCAGAATTATGAGATCTCCTGGTCGGATGAAGTTGCGTATGTGGCAAAGCAGGCAAGCTATATTGCACCAGAGGAACTGCTGAAGATCGCAGAAAGATATCTTGATAAAGGCAATATCGGTGTTGCCTATACCTATAATGAACCGTTAGTCGGATATGAATATGTCAGAGACTGCGCAAAGCTGGTTCATGAAGCCGGTTTAAAGAATGTCCTAGTCAGCAACGGCAGTGTGGAATTAAAGATCCTAGAGGAGATAATACCTTATATTGATGCGATGAATATCGATCTCAAGGGTTTCAGTGAAGACTATTATACAAAGCTGCTTAAAGGTGATCGCAAACAGGTGCTGGACTTTATTGCCGAAGCATCTAAACATTGCCATATCGAGCTCACGACACTGATCATTCCGGATGAAAACGACTCAGTTGAGCAGATGAGACAGCTTTCAGCCTGGATAGCTTCGCTGGATAAAAAGATTCCTTTACATGTATCGCGATTCTTCCCGTGCTTTCATATGATGGATAAAGATCCGACACCGATAAAGAAAGTATACGAACTGGCGGATGTGGCC
>CADCOR010000156.1 GCA_902803055.1 uncultured Erysipelotrichaceae bacterium | reverse complement strand
CAATTATCATGAACTGTTTGGGTTATAATTTATGAGAGAGAGGTAATTTGTATGGATATGTTATTTTTTGGGGTAATGATCTGCTTATTGATATATATTGCCTATCGCAATTTTGATCTGATCAAGCGTTACCGTCACAACAAGGAATATATCGACTGTTATAAAGAAATGCTTTCGGGTGCCGAAGGTGCTTATGAGCACGTCTGCCGTTATGTCGAATCAGAAAGCAGTGAAGAATTCAAGAACAAGGGCCGGGTGCTGAAACTTTATCAGGAGATGGATAAAGAGCTTGACAGCAAGCAGACTCTTGAAGATCTTGATCTCAAAGCTGTCTTCTGCAAGAACGGCAAGTATTCCAAGCAGCAGGTTTCGATCAATGCGGATGTCTTTGTCTGGCTGTATCTTGATATGGCTAAAGCCCGCCGACTGTCCAAGTTTGATATCCTGAATGGTCTCGATGAAAAGATCAGGGAAGTTCCGGAACTGGAAAGAAGAGTTGAATATCAGACGGCCCTCGCCATCTATAACGCCTTATGCGAAAAGGAAGATGCCGGTGTCGGCTTCCTGACTTCTTTGCTGGATGGCGGTTTTGCGACTTATGAATATGACAAGAATCTGATCGGTCTTTTCAAGCGCTTTGCTTCCTCAACGCTTGCTTATTCGGGCGAACCGATGGAAGACTATTATCGCAATGACCTGCACTCTTTCGCTGCTACACAGATCGGTTCTGTCTATATGAAGGATCTTGAGATCTATGACAAGTATCCGCCAATCGAAAAGAAAGAAGAAAATCAGGAAACAAAAACCGAAGAGGACGCTTTAGCGGAAAATAAAGAAGAAACAAAAGAATGAAACTGATCGTCGGTCTGGGAAATCCGGGAACTGAATACCAAAAAACTCGTCATAATGCGGGTTTTTTAGTCATTGACAGACTCTGCGATAAACTCGGACTGCAATTAGATAAAAACAAATGTAAAGCCCTCTATGGCATTCATCGCCATAAGGGTGACAAGATCATCATCGCCAAACCGCAGACTTATATGAACCTCTCTGGCGAAGCTGTCAAAGGGCTGATGAAGTTCTATGATATTCCGAGTGAAGATCTGATCGTTGTGCATGATGATCTCGATCTGCCTTTAGGAAAGCTGCGCTTACGAAGAAAAGGTTCTTCCGGCGGCCAGAAGGGCATGGGCAACATCATCGATCTTTTAGGTACGCAAGAGATAGACCGCATCAGAGTCGGCATCTCTCATGACAAGAATATTGAAACCGTCGATTATGTTCTGGGACGCTTTTCTCTCGAGGATATGAAGGTGCTGGAAGAGACTCTTGATAAGGCGGCGGACGCTCTGATCTTTTCTTTTGATCACGACTTTGAAGATGTGATGTCCAATTTTAACTGATGAAATATCAAGAACTGTTAAAAATGATTGAACCGGCAATGAATGATGAAAGTCATTCATTTTTGACTTATAACAATCTCACGGAAGAAGCGCTCAAGATCGCGATCAGAGCCATGTACAGCAAGAAGCCGCTGATCGTCGTTAAGGAAAATGCCTATCTGGCTTCCAAGCTGCGGGATATCCTGATCTCTTATTTTGAAGAAGATGAGATGTGCACCTATCTGCCGGAAGAATCATTAAGAGCTGAAGAGATCGCTTCTTCTTTTGAAAACAGAGCCAACCGCATCAATGCCTTGTATCGCATGATCACTTCGGATAAGCTGAAGATCATCATCTGTTCACCTTATGGTCTCATACGCCATCTGCCGGAAAAGAAAGAACTTGCGGATAAGATCATCAGGATCCACAAGGATGATGAAGCTGATAAGGAAGAGCTGATCGAGAAACTTATTTCTTTAGGCTATGAAAGAAGCTCACATGTCGAGACACCGATGACTTTTGCGAGCCGCGGTTACATTGTCGATGTCTATTCGATCAATTATGATAAGCCCTTAAGAATCGAATTCTTTGACAACATTATTGATTCAATCAGGATCTTTGATCAGAATACGCAGCGTACGATCAGTATCGTTGAAGAAGCAGAAATCTGTTTTGCGAAAGATGTCTTCTTCTCTGACGAGATGAAAAAACATCTCGATGAAAGCGTGGAGATCAAGAGCGGTCAGATGGAACTGGAACTTGAATACATCCGCAACAACATCTATCGCCCTTCGCAATATTACTATTACTGTTATTTTGATACGGCTCATCTGAAGGATTATTTTGATGATCCGCTCATCTATCTTTCTGATGAAGAGAAGATCAATTCACATCTGGAACTGCTTCGCAATGAGTCGATCGCCTATATTCAGGAGATGTATGAAGAAAACAAACTGCCTTTGAAGTTTTATGTCTATGCGGACTTTCAAAGGGAGATCGCTAAAACAGAACTGATCCATGGCAAGATGTTTGGCGGCATGAGCTATCTGAGTGAGATCGATTTTCCTTATGGGACGATCGATTATTCAGCCAATGTGCTCAATACGGAAAAGTACCGCACCAAGCTGGTCTTTCTGAAAGATAAGCAGTGCGAAGAACTGATCAATTCTCTGATCAAGCTGGATATACCATACAGTATCTATACTGATGAGATTAAAGACGGCATCAATGTTGCCTATGGCAATATCTATGGCGGTTTTGCGATCGATAAGCTGGAATTGGCCGTCTATACTGAAAAGGAACTCTTCAAGAAAAAAGCACGGACTGGCCGTTATGCTTCCCGTTATGCGGAAGCCAAGGTGCTTGATTCCTATGAGGAATTAAACCGCGGCGATTATGTCGTCCATGATCGCTATGGCATTGGCCAGTATGTGGCGATTGAATCGAGAATGATCAATGGCGTCAAGTCTGATTATCTCAAGATCATCTACAAGGGCAATGATGAACTGCTGGTACCTTTGTCGCAGTTCTCTTTGGTCCGCAAATATGTTTCCAAGGAAGGCGTCGTTCCCAAGCTGCATCGCCTGGGTTCCAAGGAATGGATCAGGACCAAGCAGCGGGTCGAAGAAAGCGTCAACGATATTGCGGCTAAGCTGATCGAACTGTACGCCTTAAGAGACACCAATATCGGTTTTGCCTTCTCCAAGGATACACCGATGCAGAAAGAGTTTGAAGATACCTTTGAATATGATCTGACTGATGATCAGATCGTAGCGATCAGGGAAGTCAAGGAAGACATGGAAAAAGAAAAACCGATGGATCGTTTATTGTGCGGTGATGTTGGTTTTGGCAAGACGGAAGTGGCGATCAGGGCAGCTTTCAAGGCAGTCAATGATGATAAACAGGTCGCCTATCTGTGTCCGACCACGATCCTTTCTTTTCAGCATTATGATACTTTCAAGAAGCGCTTTGAAAACTTCCCGGTCAGAGTTGAACTGCTCAACCGCTATATTCCCGATGATAAACAAAGAGCGATCATCAAAGATCTCAAGGAAGGCAAAGTTGATGTGCTGATCGGTACCCACCGCATCTTATCGAAAGATATCGTCTTCAAGGATCTCGGTCTTCTGATCATCGATGAGGAACAGCGTTTCGGAGTGGAACACAAGGAAAAGATCAAACAGCTGAAGAATTCGATCGATGTCCTGTCTTTAAGTGCGACCCCGATCCCGAGAACTCTGCAGATGTCTTTGATCGGACTCAGAGGACTGTCAACTCTCGATACCCCGCCGCAGAACCGTTTCCCGATCCAGACTTATGTCGTGCATAAAAACGATGCGCTCTTAGAGGAAGTCATCATGCGGGAACTGGAAAGAGAAGGACAGGTCTTTTATCTGTACAACAATGTCAGACTGATCTATTCACTTGCCCATAAACTGGAGAAGAAACTGCCTTATGCCAGGATCGGCGTGGCACATGGCCAGATGGACCGCAAGGAGATCGAAGATATCATGTATCGCTTCTATGCGGGCGAGATAAATGTCCTGATCTGTACGACAATCATCGAGACTGGTCTTGATATTCCCAATGCGAACACGATCATCGTTGAAGATGCGCAGAACTTCGGTCTTTCGCAGCTCTATCAGATCAAGGGCAGAGTCGGCAGATCTGACCGCATCGCCTATGCCTATCTGATGATCCCGCAGAATAAACAGCTCAACGAGAACTCTTTGAAAAGACTTGATGCGATCAAGGAATTCACTTCTTTAGGTTCCGGATATCGCATTGCGATGCGAGATCTGAGCATCAGAGGTGCCGGTGATCTTTTAGGTGAGAAGCAGTCGGGCTTTATCGATAATGTCGGTCTGGATCTTTATCTGGCGATGCTGAATAAGGCAATCAGAAGAGCTAAAGGTGAGGAAGTACAAGAGGAAGAGCACAAAGCGCCGGTCAATATTCCGCTGTCAAGCTATATTCCGGAATCGTTCTCAGATAACGACTATGACAAGCTTTCGCTGTATCATGAACTCTATGATATTGATAATAAAGAAGATCTCTTCAATTACTATCTGCGGATCATGGATGAATATGGCCGTCCGCCGAAAGAGGTTGAAGCCCTTTTCGACAAGAAGAAACTTGAACTGCTGGTCAATCTCAATCTGATCGATAAGGTCTCGAACTACAATGGCAGGTTTATGATCACTTTATCCAAAGATTATTCCGATAACATCGACGGAATGAAACTGTTTGAGTACTGCAATTCATTATCCCGTGATCTCAATATCACTTATCGCAACAATAAACTGGCGATCTCGATCGATAATCAGAAAGAAAACATCGCGAAGATGTTGAAGCTGGTCGACAATCTTGATAAACTGGAAAAACAATGAGAATCGATAAATATCTTAAAGTGGCAAGGATCTTAAAAAGAAGAGAAGTGGGAAAACAGCTCGCTTTGAATGAGCGGCTTTTCATCAATGGCCGACAGGCTAAACCAGCCAGCGAGGTCAAAGTCGGGGATGAAGTGAAGATCGTTTTCGGCAACCGTCAGATTACAATCAGCGTCAAGGAGATAAGACAATCCGCATCAAAGGAACAGGCCTTTGCGATGTACGAGGTCCTGGAAGAGAAAAAAACGGAAATTAATGTATAATTGAAGTATGGCTGAAAAAAACGAGAGGAAGCTGAAGCTGAAGAAAAAGAAAAAGGGCAGTATCGTATCGAAACTGATATCGATAGCTTTGATCGTGGCCGCGATCGCTATCCTGACCGGTGTCTTGCAGAAGATCATTGATATGTTTGCCCTGCAGCAGCAGGCCAAGCTCGTCGAAGCCGAACTCGAAGCATTGAAAGATGAGAATGCGTCGCTTATATCGACCAAGGAAAAACTTGAAGATCCCGATTATGTACAGACCTATGCCCGCGGTGAGTATATGTTCTCCAAGGGTGATGAAAAGGTCTTCTACCTGCCGGGTAACTAAGAAAGTGTGGTCAGCCACATTTTTTAATTAAGGAAGATCATATGGAAAAACAGCTTAAAAGAGAAGAAATCTATAATGGCAAGGTCATTCATGTCGTAAAAGATCTTGTGGAAGTCGATAATGGAAATACTTCGATCAGGGAAGT
>CADCOR010000155.1 GCA_902803055.1 uncultured Erysipelotrichaceae bacterium | reverse complement strand
CGTTATCAGTATCTTATTGACAGGAAGAAGGGGAAATAGAAGCCCCTTTTTTGTATGCTATAATTTTAGTAAAGAAAGCAAGGAGATTAATAATTTATGGCTACACCTCATATATCCGCCAACAATGGCGACATCGCAAAAATCGTCTTAATGCCCGGCGATCCTTTAAGAGCGAAATTCATCGCTGATAACTTCCTGGAGGATGCTGTTCTTTTCAACAAAGTCAGAAACATGTTTGGCTATACCGGTTTCTACAACGGCAAGCGCGTATCTGTAATGGGTTCGGGCATGGGCATTCCGTCCATCAGCTTATATGCACATGAACTTTACTCTTTCTATGGCGTAGAAGAGATCGTCAGAATCGGTTCGACCGGTGCTTTCAGTGCCGACATCAATCTTTTTGATACGATCCTGGTAACTAAAGCTTATTCAGATTCTTCATATGCTTATTGCAAGTTCCACGATACTGATCACTTCCAGTATCCGGACAAGAGCCTTAATCTGAAACTGCGTGAAGCAGCAGCCAATCTTGGCATCAAAGTGATCGAAGGTACGATCTGGTCAAGTGATGTCTTCTATTATGAGGACAACGTTCTGGAAGATGTTGCCAAGACCGTCAAGGAATATGACCTGGTGGCAGCAGAAATGGAATCATTCGGTCTGTTTGCGACAGCTAAAGCCTTAGGCAAGAAGGCAGCCTGCATCCTGACTGTATCTGATAATATCGTTACCCACGTTGAGACCACTTCTGAAGACAGACAGAAGAAACTTGTCGATATGATGAAGATCGCTTTAGAAGCAACCAAGTATGACTGATAGAAGAATTCTCAGTTTTGGTTCTTTAAATTATGACCATGTCTATGAGATGGATCATTTTACGGAACCCAAGGAAACGCAGTCTTCCTTATCATATATAAGAAATTTTGGAGGAAAAGGGCTGAACCAGTCGATTGCTTTGGCAAAGGCTGGTACAGCTGTTTTTCATGCGGGCAGAGTAGGAAGCGATGGTCAGGATTTCATCGACTATCTCAACCGCTATAATGTTGCGACCGATTATCTGCTTAAAGATAATAATCAGGCAACAGGACATGCGATCATTGAGATCTGCAAAGGACAGAATCGCATCATCCTGCATGGCGGTGCCAATCAGGCTATCGATGAAAAACAGATAGATGAAGTGCTCAGTCATTTTAATAATGATGATGTTCTGCTTATTCAGAATGAGATCTCCAATCTTTCCTGTCTGATCAATAAGGCTCATAACAAGGGCATGTATATCGTCTTCAATGTGGCACCGATGAATGAAAAAGTATTTTCTTATCCGCTTGATAAAGTCGATATGTTCATCGTCAATGAGATCGAAGCGGCCGGTTTGGCAAAGTGTCTGTCAAACGAAATTGAAACGATCATTGAAACTTTGAAGAGCGAGTTCCCTGACAAGGAGATCGTTCTTACGGTGGGCGAAAACGGTTCCTATTATATATGCGGTGAGGAGCTTATCCATCAGGATGCCTACATGGTGGAGGCGATCGATACGACAGCTGCCGGAGATACCTTCACCGGTTTCTTCCTGGCCTCATATCTGCAGAATCACTGCGTCAAAGCAGCACTGGATCTCGCTGCCAGAGCTTCCAGTATTACCGTTCAGGGCAAAGGAGCTGCCCAATCGATTCCGGATATCGCTCAATTATGAAATATGTAGATATGCATTGCGATACCATTACGGTATTGCACGATAAAAAGGGCAGCTTGAGATCAAATGATCTGCATATTGATCTTGAAAAAATGCGCAAAGGCGAATGCCTTTTGCAGAACTTTGCGGTTTTTACTGATATCAAAAAACACGATTCTTCATATACCCGCGAATGTATCGGCTTTTATCATCAGCAGCTGGAAGAAAATAAAGATCTGATCAGAGGCGTTTATCATTATGCGGATATTGAAAAGAACCGGCAGGACGGTTATATGAACGCGATGCTGACATTAGAAGATGGAGGCGTGGTCGATAATGATCTGCGCAATCTCGATGCCTATTATGAGCAAGGTGTCAGAATGATCACTTTGACCTGGAATTATCCCAATGGCATCGGCTATCCGAATTTCGTTTATGAGAAAGACAGCTATGGAGATATCTTACATTCCACCAATGATCGGGATGGTCTTACCGAATTCGGTATTGAGTATGTAAAAAGAATGGAAGAACTCGGGATCATCGTTGATGTCTCTCATCTGTCGGATAAAGGTTTCTATGATGTACTTAAATATACAAGCAAGCCGTTTGTCGCTTCTCATTCTTCGGCCAGGGCAATATGTTCAGTTGCAAGAAACCTGAGCGATGAGATGATCGTGAAACTATCGCAAAGAGGCGGGGTGACCGGTATCAATTACTGTTCAGCTTTCATTCATGAACATGATGACAATCTGACAAAGATCGAAGGGATCGTCGAACATATCAGGCACATCGTGAAGATTGGCGGCATTGACTGTGTAGGACTTGGTTCAGATTTTGATGGCATCGGCAGTACACTTGAGTTCAAGGACTGTTCAGGGATGCCGCTACTATACGAAGCGCTAAAGCCATACTTTAATGAAGAAGAGATTGAAAAGATCTTCTATAAGAATGTCTTGCGTGTCTATAAGGAAAACCTGAGATAATCGGAATTAGAAAATGTAATTTTTTTTGGAGTGAATTATTATGAAAAGAATATTAACTGTGCTGATCATGATGCTTGTGGCTGTGAGTATTGTCGGATGTACAAGCAAGAAAGAAGAAGAAACCGTGGTTGAGCAGCCGGTGGAAGAAGTTGTAGTTGAGGAACCGGTCGAAGAAACCGTCAGTGATGAGGATCTCTCAGCATCACTGAGTGCTGATCTTGTCGGTACCTGGAATTATTCAACGATCGAACAGGAAAAGCTTGTGTTCAATGACGATGGTACGGGCACCTACAACAGCATCAACGGTGATGATCTGACTTTCAATTACAAGGTCACTATCGAACACAGGGCCTTTGCCAATGGCGATCCATATGACAGCTATATTCTGAATATGGATTTCAGCAATGGTGAAAAGGAACAGAATATCTTCTGGTTCCAGAATGATGAACACAACATGTTTGCCTTACACAATTATGAAGATGGCGGATATAGCGGTGTTCTTCAGTTCAACGAATATACCAAAAAGTAATCCAGCCAGAAACTGTAAAATATGACAGCAGACAAGGAGCGACAGCTCCTTTTCGCATATTAAAAAGACGTCATAGTGACGTCTGATCAGTACTGTTCGTTTTCCAGCCTGTACATAGCTTCTAAGGCAGTGATGATCTCTCTTTTCTCTCCTTCGGCGGTCAGATTTGCGCCATCCTGATAGGAAGCGATTGAATCTTCGGTGTTCTGTCCCCATAAGACGACGTTGTTCAGAATGGAAGCTGTGCGGATCTTTCTGAGTCTGCCGACCGTATATAAGGCTGCCGTTTCAAAGTCGGTTGCCAGAACGCCTTTGGCGGACCAGTGTTTGCAGTCCTGTTCATCTTCATCGTAATAGAACGATTCATGCGATAGTATGATGCCGCTGTGGTGAGGGAAGCCAAGCTCTCTGGCAACATCAACGCAATTGCAGATCAGGCGATAATCGCCGACCGCCGGATAGATCGGATCGATATAACATTTCGATGCACCGTCATCTCTGATAGCACCTTCGCAAATGACCAGATCTCCCAGACCGATACCATTCTGCAAGGCACCGGCTGAGCCGACTCTCATCATCGTATGCACGCCGATATTTTTCAGTTCTTCAATGGCGATCGCTACTGAAGCTCCACCCATGCCGCTCGAGATGCCAATGACTTTCATGCCTTTATAGGTGCCGATGATAGAACGGTATTCGCGATTGAATGCAATCTCCTTAACATCATCAAGATAGCTGGCAATGACATCGACTCTTTTGGGATCACCAGGCATTAATGCACATGGTGCTGAGCTGTTTTCATCAAGCTGTATGTGCGGCTGTTTCATTGCCGGGTTACCTCATCGAGACATTTTTCCAGTTTTGCGATTATCTCTTTCTTTTCCTCTTCTTTCATGAAGGAATATTTGATTGAATTGATATTCATCAGGATCAGATCTTCATATTCAAAGCCCATTTCATTCAGACAGTGATCATATTCCTTATCAAGATCAGTGACTGACATCGTCATATTATCGGTATTGATCGTGACCGGTATGCCGATACTGTAGAGATTCCAGGCTGGATGCAAGCCAAAGGTCTCTCTGGTCTGACATTGGATGTTGGAAGTCGGACAGATCTCAAGCGCGATCTCGTGTTCAACGGCATAACGGCATAATTCCGGATTTTCATAGATGTGGTGTCCATGGCCGATCCTTCTGGCACCCATTTCGATCGCATCTTTAACTGTCCGCCAATCCTGAGAGTCTCCGGCGTGGCAGGTGATCGGTACACCGTTGTCTCGCGCCACTTTGAATAATGGTGCAAAGTTGATCAGCGGAACAAATCCTTCCGCACCGGCGAGGTCGATCGCGACGACTCCGGAATCAAGATATTTATGAACGATCGATGCAGTTTCCATATTCGCATCCCAGTTGATCGTCTCTTCACCGACAGACATCATGCAGCAGATGATACCGATCTTTATCTCGGGATGCTGCTCAAGTGCCTGTTTTCTTCCTTTTAAGACAGCTTCGATCGCCTGCTCCTGGGACATGCCTTTCTGTGTATGCAGCTGCGGGGCAAATCTGATCTCGGCGTAGGCCAGACCCTGAGCGGCAATATCTTCGATGAGTTCTCTTGTTACTCTGGCTAATGATTCTTCGTCCTGCATGACCATAAGCGGGGCATCAAAAGCTTTAAGATACTCGTTGACACTGCCGGACATGACGCATTTTCTGATGAATTCCTTGTATCCATCAAGAGTGTCAGCCGGTGATTCAACGCCCTGTTTCTGAACCAGTTCCCAGATCGTTTCCGGTCTGAAAGAGCCGTCAAGATGCAGATGAAGATCAACTTTCGGGAAATTATATTTCATATCGTTATACCATCCTCGACTATTATTATAACTGCTATACTAGAGTTAAAGAACAAAAACAGAAGGGATGATATATGGATAAAATCAGAAAACGGCCAGTCATACTCGATGGTGATCCCGGTCATGATGATGCGATCGCCTGGGTGCTGGCAGCTGCTGCTGATGAGCTTGATATCAAAGCTATCACGACGGTGGCGGGCAATCAGACTCTGGAAAAAGTAACATATAATGCAAGACGTATCGCTGCTTTGCTGCATCTGGATATTGAGGTCGCCAAAGGCAGAAACAGGCCTCTTTGTTCGGAGCTGATCATTGCCCCGAATTTTCATGGTGAGACGGGTCTTGACGGACCGGTGTTGCCTGAACCGGATCACAAGTTAAGTGACCTTTCCGCTCCGGAAATGATGGCCAAGGTTTTGCGAGAGTCAGAAGAAAAGGTCACGATCATTTCGACCGGTGCTCAGACGAATGTTGCCGCTATGCTGCTGGCATATCCTGAACTCAAAGAAAAGATTGAAATGATCTCAACGATGGGCGGCGGCTTAAGAAACGGCAACTGGACGGCAGGTGCCGAGTTCAATATCCTGGTCGATCCGGAAGCGGCTTACAATGTCTATCACAGCGGCGTTAAACTGCAGATGTGCGGTCTTGATGTCACAGAAAAGGCGCTGGTCTATCCTGAAGACTGGGAAAGGATCAGAAGTCTGAATAATCCGATCGCCAAAGTCGTGGCGGAATGGTTTGATTTCTTCTTCATTCATGTCAGTTCCCTGGGCTGGTCAGGTGCTACAACTCATGATCCATGTGCTGTTTTATCCATATTGCATCCGGAGATCTTTGATATCAGGGATTACTATGTGGATATAGAACTGAACGGCGAATATACCCGCGGGGCTACGATCGCTGATTATACAGGCAGACACAGCAATGAACCAAACTGTGCCTGTGTTGTTGATCTTGACCGCGAAAAGTTCGTGGATTATCTGTATGAAGCCTGCAGCAGATATGAAGGATGGGAGGTCTAGCATGAAAAAGATACCTGTTTGGATCGATACTGATACCGGTGTCGATGATGCCGTAGGCATACTTACAGCACTGAAGCTCGAACCGATTGAAGTGGTCGGGGTTTCCGCGGTTGCCGGAAACACCTATCAGAACAACGCTTTCCGCAATGCCAGAGATGTCATCTCTTTAGGCGGCAGAGAAGATATCAGAGTCTACCCCGGTGCTGAAAGACCGCTTGTCAAAAAACTGAAAGTTGCTCCCCACGTTCATGGCGATAATGGTCTGGGCGAAGCAGAGATTCCGCGTTCCAAAGCTCCAATCGAAACCACAAAAGCCTGGGATGCCTTATATGAAAAAGCCAAAGAGCTCAAAGGCGAACTGGTCGTCTGCCCGGTTGGACCTTTGACCAACATTGCGATTGCGATAACTCTTCATCCGGATATCGTCGATTACATCAAAGTGCTGAACATCATGGGCGGTGCCGCGATCGGCGGCAATGTCACACCTTGTGCCGAATTCAATATCTTTACTGATCCTCATGCGGCACAGACGGTTCTTAAATCAGGCATACCGGTCAACATGTGCGGTCTTGATGTTACGCTGAAAGCTTTTCTTGATGACGATGATATTGCCGAGATCATCTCTTATGGAAATAAAGCTTCTGACCTGTTCAGAGATTCCAATCACATGATCTATGAAGCGAGAGAAAGAGTCCATGAGTCAGGGCTGGCAGAACACGATTCCTGCCCGATCATCTTTACAGCCTATCCGGAACTCTTTGAAGGGCAAAAGTGTGGCATTTATGTTGAGACTCAGGGTACAATTACACAGGGAAAGACAGTAACAGATCTCTGGTCAGACTACAAATTCCCAGATCGTCACTGCACTTTCATCCTGGATGTCAATCAGCCGGAATTTGCCAAGCTGATCAAGACGGCTTACAAATCATATTAGAAAGAGGATTATATGAAAACTGTTTGGGAAAAACTGAATGAGAAACAGCTCACTGAGCTGATGGAACTGTCTGAGGACTACAAGAAGTTTCTGGATAAGGCCAAGACGGAAAGAGAAGCTGTTGCCCAAAGCATAGCTTTAGCCAAGAATGCCGGTTTTAAAGAGTTCAAAGCAGGCAAGAAGATCAAGAGCGGTGATAAGCTTTATTTTATTAACCGTGATAAATCGCTGGCTTTATTCGTCATAGGAACGGAACCTTTGGAGAAGGGTCTGAATATCCTGGGTGCTCATATCGATTCGCCGCGTATAGATCTGAAGCAGAATCCGATCTATGAAGATAATGGTCTGGCTTTATTTGATACTCATTACTATGGCGGCATCAAGCCTTATCAGTGGGTCGCAAGACCATTGGCTTTGCATGGCGTCGTCTGCAAGAAAGATGGTACTAATGTGATCGTGACGATCGGTGAAAAGGAAGATGAACCGATCCTTGAGATTTCCGATCTGCTTATTCATCTGGCTAAAGATCAGATGGCCAAGACCGGATCAAAGGTCGTTGAGGGTGAGGATCTCAATGCCTTAGCAGCTTCAATGCCTTTTAAGAGCAAGAAAGAGGAGAAGGAAGCCGTAAAGAAGAATCTGCTTGATATTCTGAAAAAAGAATATGATATCGAGGAAGATGATTTCATTTCTGCTGAACTGGAACTGGTTCCGGCCGGCAAGGCCAGAGATCTGGGCCTTGATCGTTCCATGATCATGGGTTATGGCCATGATGACCGCATCTGCGCCTACACTTCTTTAAGAGCTCTGTTAGAAGCAGGAAAAGCTCAGCGCAGCTATGCTTGCATCCTGACGGATAAGGAAGAGATCGGTTCGATGGGTTCCAGCGGTGCCGAATCAGATTTCTTTGAAAACTGTATTGCGGAACTGATCAATGCGCAGACTGAGTACAATGATCTGAAATTAAGACACGCCTTGGAGAATTCAAGGATGCTGTCATCCGATGTCTCGGCTGCTTTTGATCCAAACTATCCGGCTGTCAACGAAGCCAAGAACGCTGCTTATTTTGGCAAAGGCATCTCTTTCAATAAATATACGGGTTCGCGCGGCAAGGCCGGCTCTTCGGATGCTCCGGCAGAATATGTTGCCAAGATCAGAAAGATCATGGACGACAACAAGATTAGTTTCCAGTTCTCGGAACTTGGCCGAGTCGATCAGGGCGGCGGCGGTACGATCGCCTATATCCTCGCCAACAAGAACATGGATGTCATTGATGCCGGTATCCCGGTTCAGAACATGCATGCGCCATACGAGACAGCTTCCAAAGCTGATATCTATGAAGCCTATCGGGCTTATAAAGCATTCTTGAAAGATATGAAATAGACAAAGACTTCGGTCTTTGTTTTTAATTAGCGAACAATTATAATAATGGTTGGAGATTTAATGAAAACGATTGTCTGTAAAAACTGTGGCGGAAAGTATGACGATACCCTGAGCAAGTGTCCTTATTGCGGCACCATGAACAAGAAGGGTGCTTATCGTGATTTCCGTTTCAAGATATCTGATATCATCGAAAATGTCCTTGGCCTCAAGGAAGAGGCTTATGATTCGGTTCATAAGCTGATTTTCTCTGCTCTGATCAGAGGAACACTGCTGGTGGCAATCATCGGCGGTCTTGGCTTTTTGCTGGGCTATAACAGCAATGTGAATTATTACAATGACAGAGAATACGATGAGAAGACCTATGAGAATATCATCTGGGAAGAAGAGAATCTGGAAAAGCTTGAAGAGGCTTATCGCAATAATGATCTTGAAACGATCGATAAACTCTACTATGAGAACTCAAGAGTCATTTCTAACTGGGAACATTTTGCTTCTTTCTCTTTAAAGAAAGCCTATCAGAATATCAAAGAAGACACTTATTTCACTTCCTATTCATTAAGCAGGATGCTTTATTTCATTTACTATCCTGATTATTACGGCAACACCAATAAGATGTCGGCTGAAGAAATAGAAGAATACGAAACAGAAAAAAGCGATGTCATCAATATGTTAAAAGAGAAAGGCTACAGCGAAGAAGAGCTTAAGAATATCTATGACAGCTGTAAGGATGGTTACGGCTATATTTCTTCCAGCGATGTCGAGAAGCTGATGAAGGAGGAAAACAATGGTTAACTGTAAGAACTGTGGTGCGCCATTGAGTCTTGAAGATGCCTTCTGTCCGCATTGCGGCACGCCGAATCCGGAAGCTCAGGAACATCTTAAGAAACTCGCCAAGCTTGATAAGGATTATCGCAAGACTAAAGACGAAGTCATCTCTGAAGTCAAGAAGACCAAGAAGGGTTATGGCTTGCTGATTGTCTTGATTTTATTGATGCTGGCGAATCTGCTGATCATTCCTTTCTATAATGCAACTTATGATTTAGCCAACAGTATCAACGCTTCCAGATATTCGGATGAAGAGATCAAAGCGACGATGAACGAACTGCTGGAAAAAGGTGAATATGAAGAGTTTTATCTTTATTATGACCGTTACAATATCAGATATGATCAGTATCGTGAATATAATTGGATAGCTAATCTTTCAAGCTATTATTCTCAAGTCTGTCATTATCTGACTGATTATCTCTATGCCAAAGAAAGCTATTCCGATCCTTTATTGAGGCTATGTACCGCCATGAAGGATTACGTGGATGATTCTGAACGTGCACTGAAGAGAGACGATAATGAGTTTGCCATGCCATATATCAAAGATCTGAATGAACAGTTCAATAAACTGATCAAGAACTGTCTGCATTATTCAGATGAAGATATCGAAAAGATCTCGACCTTATCGAGCTCAGAACTTGTCGTATTGACTGCCGAGAGGATGAACAATGAAAAAGAAGACTGACAGAAAAAGCAGGTGGAGTATTTTCCTCTCGATCATGATCATCATCTTTGCGATCGTTCTGTTTTTCAATGCCTTTTTCCTTGCCAAGGAAGTCAAACAGGATCTGACTTATAATAATCGCTGTTATGGTCTGGATGTTTTGGATGATTATTTCAATAATGGGGAATATTATAACGTTTATATACATACCACCAAAAACAAGTATGTTGATGAAAAACCATATATAGATATAAGTCAATATGAAGCCTTTGGCCGTTTCTATCACGCCTATCTGATGGCCAAAATAAATCCGGATGAACCGCTGTATCGTGAACAGATGGAACAGGAGAAAAAGAATATAACCTGGAAGAAAATACTGAATACAGTGACGATTCTGGAAAATGATCTTAAAAAACAGTAGAGTTAACTCTACTGTTTTACATATGCGACGGCACAGGCATAAGGCCCGATGTGTGCTCCGACGGTTGCTCCGACCGGAATGAGCTGTTCTTCCTTGATGTCGAAGCCTTTTTCTCTCAATTTTTCCGCCAGCTTATAGGCATTCTTCTTGTCATAGGTATACATGACGTAGATCGGGTATTCCGGATCCTGTTTTTCTGTTTCAAAGCGATCGACGATATATTTGATGGCTTTGTTGAGACCGATGTGTTTGGAAACGATCTCAGCTTTGCCCTCACCGTCATAAGCACAATGCATGATCGGCTTGATATGACCAAGCTGGGCAATATAGTAGGCGGCATTGGACAGACGGCCGTTCTTATAGAGATACTCCAGTGTATCCATTGCCGTATAGATGACTGTCCGTTTTTTCAGTTCATTTATGGCATCAGCTATTGTCTTGCCATCACAGCCTTCATCACGCATCTTTACGGCTTTTTCGACTAAAAGACGCTGGCCGCCGGTACAGGTAAAACTGTCAATGATATAGATGCCGTCATAATCGATCGTATTGGCGATGGACATGGCGGTCTGGTAGTCACCGGACAGCGCTTTGGACAAAGGAATATAGATCACTTCATCGCGATTCTCTTTGGCTTTGGAGAAAAGATCTTCAAATAAAGCCGGAGCTGGCTGCGATGTTTTGGGAAAATTTTCATCAGTTTTAAGTCTTTCAAAAAACTCTTCTTTGGAGATGGAAATATTCTCAAGATAGTTATCTTCGCCAAAGCTTACGGACATAGGCAGATAGGTAACATTCATTTTCTGCAGTTCTGGCATTTCAAAATCAGCTGCCGAATCTGTTGCGATTATTACCATGGAATCACCTCCTATTTATTATTTTAGTCCATTTGGATTTGAATAAACAAAATGATAGAATTTATCCTTGTGAGGTATATGTGTTATGAATGAAACAATCATTAAAACAATAGCTGCAGAGCTTAAGATTTCAACTAAACAGGTCGAAACAGTTCTGAACATGCTTGAGGAAGGAGATACGGTTCCTTTTATTGCCCGTTACAGAAAAGAACAGACCGGAGCTCTCGATGAAGAACAGATCCTGTTTATTGAGAAACAGTATAAATACGAACTCAATCTGGCAGAAAGAAAGGAAAGCGTCATCAACCTGATCGAAGTACAGGGCAAGATGACCGATGAACTGCGCAAACAGATCAACGACTGTACCAAACTATCACAGGTTGAAGATCTATATAAGCCATATAAGCAGAAGAAAAAGACCAGAGCCGGCATTGCGATCAAGAATGGCCTGGAGCCATTAAGCATCTATATGCTTTCCTTGCCGGAGAATGGTGATCTCAAGGCGGAAGCAGAGAAATATCTAAACGAGAATGTCGCAACGATCGAAGATGCAATTCAGGGCGCAAAAGATATCATTGCGGAAAATGTTTCCGATAACGCCAATCTCAGATGGAAGTTCAAGGATCTGATCGTCAAGTCCGGAACCATTCACACTGAACTTAAGAAAGATGCGGTTGACGAAAAGAAAGTATATGAGATGTACTATGACTACAGCGAAAAGATCACCAATATGGCTGATCACCGTGTCATGGCGATCGACCGCGCGGAAAAGGAAAAAGTCATCACTGTTTCCATGGAATATGATCTCGATCACATAAAGGATCTTGCCCATCAGGAGTATCTCAAAGGCAAGAAGACCAATCTTGAAACTGAAATCGTTTCCGCTATCGATGATGGTATCGATCGTCTGCTGATGCCTTCGATTGAAAATGAGATCAGAAGTGATCTTTCTGAAAAAGCTCATAACACTTCGATCGAAGTCTTCTCTTTGAACCTGGAGAAGCTGCTTTCCCAGGCACCATTGAAGGGCAGAGTTGTACTGGGCTTTGACCCCGGTTATTATAACGGCTGTAAACTGGCTGTTCTGGATGCGACCGGCAAGATGCTGAAAGTTGATAAGGTCTTCCCGTTCCGGAAAGACGGTGAGATCGAAAAGAGTAAAGTCAAACTCTTGAAGCTTATCAAGGATTATGATGTCAAGATCATCGCGATCGGCAATGGCACGGCTTCCCGTGAATCCGAAAAACTGGTTGCCGAACTGATCAACGAAAACAAACTCGATGTATCTTATGCGATTGTCTCGGAAGCCGGTGCTTCTGTCTGGTCAGCACAGGAAGAAGCCCGTAAGGAATTCCCCGATCTGGCGGTTGAAGAGAGATCAGCCGTTTCGATCGGCCGCAGGCTCTTGGATCCGTTAGCGGAACTCATCAAGATCGATCCGAAATCGATCGGTGTCGGTCAGTATCAGCACGATCTGCCGGAAAAGGCACTTAACGAAAGACTTGATGAAGCGATCATGAAAGTCGTCAATAGAGTAGGTGCTGATGCCAATACGGCTTCCGCCCAGCTGCTGGAACATATTTCCGGATTAAACAAGGGCATCGCACAGGAGATCATCAACTACCGCAATGAAAACGGCAAGTTTACCAATCGCAAACAGCTGCTCAAGGTCAAGAAACTGGGTGCTAAAGCATTCGAACAGTGTGCTGGTTTCCTGAGGATCATTGATGGGGATGAAGAGCTTGATGCGACCAATATCCACCCGGAATCATATGAACTGGCTAAAAAGGTCATGGAAGTATCAGGCATCACAAAATTAGGTGATCCTAATATCGTTTTCAATGATGAAAAGATCAAGGAGCTCGGTATCGATGAATATACCCTGAATGATATCAAGGACTGCATCAAGGCACCGCTAAGAGATTATCGTGAACAGTTTGATGGTGCGATCCTGAAGTCAAATGTTCTCGAACTCAAGGATCTGCACAAGGGTGATGAATTATCAGGTACGGTCAGAAATGTGGTCGATTTCGGTGCGTTCGTCGATATCGGTCTGCATGATGACGGCCTTGTCCACATCTCAAGAATGTCCGAGAAGAGGATCTCACATCCAAGTGAAGTCGTATCGGTAGCAGATATCGTCAAGGTCTATGTCTATGATGTCGATGAAGAAAAGCATCGTGTTCAGCTTTCGCTGCTGCCGCTTGAGGAGCTTGAAAAACGTGATGCCCGCAAGAAGGAATTCCGTTCTTTAAAGAAAGCCAAGAACAGACCATATCACAAGGAAGAAAAAGAAAAGGAAGTATCTGAAGAAGAAGCAATGAACAGACTGCTAGAAAGATTCGGTTCAAGATATCCTAAGAAATAAGCAAAAAAGGCGAAATCAGTTCGCCTTTTCTTCTGGAAACCATCCCATGTTGAATCGCACTTCTTTGCGCTTAAGATCTTCGTTGGTGTAGCAGCAGGAATCAAAACCGATCAGTCTGAATCCTTCGTGGAGATAGAAATCAACAGCATTGACATTGGAGGACTGTGTCTCCAGCATCAGTACCCGATAACCGTTTTCGATGGTCTTCTTTTTGGCCAGATTGATAAGTTTCTTGCCATAACCTTTTTTTCTGATCTTTTCGGAAACAAACAGCTCCGTTATCAGCATCCTGTTCGACCATTCTTCCGGACATAATTCGATGGCTCCGAGCAGCTGATCATCTTCGACTATGCCGTAGGCCTTTGCCTGTTCCCACCAGTCTTCATAAAGCTTATCAGGATAAGCTCCGTCCTGGGGAAGATGGGTGAAGGGCTTGGCAAATTTCTTTTTGACGACAGGTATATCAAAACCGTTTTCTGTCCTGTTTACGGAAATATCATAGTAATACTCTGATGTATAGGAAACCGGAAGCAGTGTCCCTTTCCATTTTTCTTTATCAAGTTCCGTAATAATATACTCTTTCATATGTACGTAAACTAAAAAAGGCTTTTAGCCCTTTTGTCAGAATTTCACTTCTCTTGTCGGCTCGGTAAATGAAGAAAAGTAAGCCGTGGCATCTTCAAAGTAGAGGACGATCGTGTTGTCGTCATTCTCGTCATACATCGCTCTTAAACTCGGATTTTTGTCAAGCATATCTTTCTTGGCTTCGACTCTATCATCAGGAATAAGTCTGCCGCAGACTCTCAGCCACTTGCCATCCTTGAAACAGCAGATCTCGGCTCTTGGATCAGCCAGCAGCTGTTCATAACATTTCTTCTTTTTGCCGGTCTGGATATACAGCTTTCCTTCAAAGATCTCAGCTGTACCAAAAGGTCTGACCCTTGGTTGACCGTTGTCGTTAGTTGCCAGATAATAAGTTCCGCATTCCTTCAGGAATTCCCATACTTCGTTCATGATCTGTCCCCCCCTTTATTTCCTAATAATATTATCTATCATTTTCAGAAATTATATGTCAGTTTTGATCCGTTTCATCCCGTAATGAACTTCTCTGTTTTTTCCATAACATCACGAAGATTTGCGATATCCGTGTCAATGTCGTTACATTCCAGAGAATGGTTGCATCCTGGGTAAGTGTATAGAGTGATCACGTTTTCTTTCGCCAGTTTACGTATATTATCGAGATCTGAAGCCGGATCATTTTCGCCGATAAAGGCTATGGTGTTATCAGTTGCATAAGAAAATGTTTTTTCGATCGGTGTGTACCATATCTGTCTGGCTGAGATCTTTCTCTCTTTTATATATCTGGATAAGACGGCAGTGCCGATACTCTTGCCGATGAAAAGGACATCTTCATATCGGAAAAAGTCGACTTCTTTCAATTGCTTTTCCGTGCAATCGTAGGCGATATTGCCGGCTTTTTCCAGCGTTTCAGCATCAAAGACTTTCGGAGGCAGACCGAGATATTCGATGTGGATGATCTCGTATCCTGAGTTTCGTGCTATCCTTGTCGAATAATACAGAAGGGGCTTATCTTTGTGATAACCCATACCGGGGAAGATCAGGGCGATTTTCTTCTTTTCCATTTTCCTTGTTTTCCTTTTTCTGTTAACTGATCTTCATTATAAAACAAAAATAAAGATCATCTTTTTAAGAGATGATCTTAATGGACTATTGGTCCGGGATGAGGGACTTGAACCCACACGGTCGCCCACTAGATTCTAAGTCTAGCGCGTCTGCCAGTTCCGCCAATCCCGGAGTGCTAATTTATCTTATTATAAAAAGCTAGAAAAAGCAATGCAGAATGATTATAATAGTTAGGTATGCTGATAACAATTGATTTAGGAAATTCCTGCACAAAATTAGGTCTGTTCGATGGTGATCTTCAGATTGCTTTTAACTGCGTTCATGGCGTCAGTGACAACTTCCGCAGTCTGATCATGTCTTTTATCTATAAAGCCAATCTTCGAGAAGATGCAATAGAGAAAGCGATTTTATCCTGTGTTGTTCCAAGAGCTTATAATGATGCCTTTGATGCTTTGGCTTCCATTGTCGGTGAAGAGAATATCATCGATATCAATCCTTTTGCTGATTATGGCATCAAGCTCGCTATACCTAATCCGGAAGAAACTGGTGATGATATTATCGTCATGTGTTCCTACGCCTATAATCTCTATCATCGGGAACTGATGATTGTATCCATGGGAACAGCTACAGTCATCTGCCACGTCAATAAAAGAGGTGAGTTCAGGCACTGCATCATCGCTCCGGGCTTTTCCAAGATGGCAGAGTCACTCTGGAAGAATGCGGCGCAGCTTCCGGAATTAGAGCTCAAATATCTCGATACCTATCTTTCAGACAATACGATCGATGCCATGAGTGTTGGTATCTATCATGGTTATATTGGCATGCTTACAAATCTGATCAACGGCATGAGAAATGAAATCGGTGAGAAGATGTATGTGATCGGCTGTGGGGGACACGGCAAGATGATCGAACCTCATGTAAGACTCTTTGATGAATATGATCCCGATTTTGTGACCAAAGGACTCAACTTCATCTGTCAGAGGTATCTGTAATGCCCAGGATCATTCTGGCTTCAAAATCACCACGCCGTAAAGAACTGCTTGAACTGCTTAAGCTGCCGTTCGAGATCATCGTTTCGGATATCGATGAGACGATCGATTATACGAATGATCTGGTAAAGGAGATCGAGAAACTCTCTTTCCGCAAAGCAGATGCTGTCTATCAGACAAACAGGGATGCTCTGATCATCGGTTCGGATACGATCGTCAAGATCGACAATAAAGCTTTGGGGAAACCTTCTTCAATTGAAGAAGCCAAAGAAATGCTCAGAGAATTATCTGACCGCACCCATGAAGTAGTAACCGGTGTGACGATCATAAATGAAGGCAAAGCCGAAACATTTTCAAGCGTCTCAAAAGTCAGCTTCTATCCATTAACGGAAAAGGAGATCGAAGATTACGTCATGAGCAATGAACCGATGGATAAAGCCGGTTCATATGCGATACAGGGTGATGGTGCAAAGTTCATCAGATGCATTGAAGGCGATTATTATACGATCGTTGGCTTGCCGATCGGTGAGCTCTACCAGCGTCTCAAAAAATATTTGTAAATTATTTATTCAGAAGGTACAATATTTTTACAGGACGATATAGTATAACGGTAATACAGGCCCTTGGTAAGGGTCAGCTCCAAGTTCAACTCTCGGTATCGGCACCACTTCATGAAACAGAGCCTGAAAAAGGCTTTTTT
>CADCOR010000154.1 GCA_902803055.1 uncultured Erysipelotrichaceae bacterium | reverse complement strand
TATCACATTAATTTGGAGGGATCTGAATGTACAGGATTATCTGGAACTGGATAAGCAAACTGAATATTGAAAGAAAACAGAAACAGCAGATCTTTATTGCAGCGAATGTTGTTCTGTATATGCTGATCGGTCTGATCTTATGGCTTGCTTTTGGCATGAAAAAGTTCAATGACGATCCAGGCTGGTTTATCTGCTTTGTTGGTTATCCGAGCGTACTGCTGGGATTTGTCGGAAGCGTTCTTTCGCTGTTCAAGCTTGATCAATAATAACTGAATAAGGATTATGAAGTGAAATCCGTAATGAACTGAATAAGTGCATTACGGTTTTTATATATTTTAAATACAAAAAAACCTTTTTACTCTTTTAAGTAAGACATTGGCATCTGATTGTTATAAATAATCATCCTAAGGGAATAAAATCAAAAATGAGATGTGAAAAGTCAAGAAACAAAAACAATAAATGATCAATCATCCAGAAGCTGCTTAAGAATTCTTTCTCTGTCATTCAGGAACATCCTGGTGATCTTATAGCTGTCGGTGTCTTCATAGGTGATTGGCTGAAGCGTATCATCAAAACTGAGTATCTCACATTCCGGATAGCCTAACAGGATCGGCGAATGGGTGACGATGATGAACTGCGATCCTTCTTTGACGCTGCGATCGATCTCATATAGCATGGTCAGCTGTCTTTGCGGTGATAAAGCTGCTTCCGGTTCATCGAAGATATACAGGCCGTTTTCTTTCAGATTGTTTTCAGCCATGGCCAGAAAACTTTCACCATGAGATTTAAGATGATAGTATTGTGATCCCCTTGGAGAAAGTCGGCCGTATTCTTCTTCCTTGGTAGCGACGTTATAGAAACTTTCAGCTCTGAGAAAATAACCCCATTTAGGATGTCTGGGTCCTTTGATCAGCGTGATGTGATCACAGAGCTCAGAATGCGAATCATAGGTCGAAAAGGAATAATTTCTGGTTCCGCCCTCCGCATTGAAACCCCAGGCTATCGCTATCGCTTCAAGCAGAGTGGATTTGCCTGAGCCATTTTCACCGACAAAAAAGGTGACTGGGGAATGAAAAGACAGTTCCTGCATAGATGAAATGGCTTCGATCTTTTTAAGATAGCTGTTTTCATCTATTTCATCCCAGCTGATTCTTATTCCTTCAATAAAGAGTTCATTGTTCATGATGTAAATCTATTGTACAATCTTTTAATTTACTTTTTTGAATATAATAATCTGAATCTTGCATAATGTCGGTACAATAGAATTAAGAAAAAAGAGGAACACGATAATGAGAACAGAGTGGTATAAAAAAGCAGTAGTCTATCAGATCTATCCTTTCAGTTATGCCGACAGCAATAATGATGGCTGGGGCGATATAGAAGGCATCATCTCCAAACTTGATTACATCAAAGATCTTGGGGTGACCGCGATCTGGTTTTCACCTCTGTATAAATCTCCGGATTATGATTACGGTTATGATATCAGCGATTACAGAGCGATCGATGAGAAGTTCGGCACGATGGCTGATTTTGAAAGACTGGTCAAAGAGTGTCATGACAGAGATATAAAGGTCATCATGGATATGGTTGTAAATCATACCTCAATCGAGCATCCATGGTTCAAAGAAGCCATGTCCAGCAAGGATTCGCCATATCGTGATTATTATATTATTGCCCAGGGAAAGAAAAATGGCGATAAGCTTCTGCCGCCAAGCAACTGGACTTCATCATTTACCGGAACAGCCTGGGAAAGGATCAAGGACAGCGATGAGTTCTATCTGCATCTTTTCTGTATCGAACAGGCTGATCTCAACTGGGAAAATCCAAAAGTCAGACAGGAAGTAGTCGATATCCTCAACTACTGGCTGGCTAAGGGAGTCGATGGTTTCCGTTTTGATGTCTTCAATATGTCTTCCAAAGTCTATCCGATTAAAGATGATGATGACCGCCATACCTATCAGAAGGGTGCACAGTTCTTTGTCGATGGACCGCGGATGCATGAATTCCTTAAGGAGCTCAATGAAAAAGCATTGTCTCATTATGACAGCTATACGGTTGGTGAGTCATATCGTCCATCACCGGAAAATGCTTTGGCTTATGTCAAAGAAGAAAACAAGGAACTTGATTCGATCTTCAATTTTGCGCATCTGGAAGCAGATAATATCGGCGGTCTCAAGTTCTTCTATAAACCATTCAATCTTAAACAGTTCAAAAAAGGACTCTTTGATCCGCAGATCGCTACCTATCAGAAAGGCTGGAATACGCTGGTTTTAGAGAATCATGACAACCAGCGCTGTGTCAGCCGCTTCTCCATTGACACAAAGCATTATCGCTATGAAGCAGCGACGATGCTGGCGACGATAACTTTTATGGGCTTCGGTATTCCGTTTATCTATATGGGTCAGGAGATCGGCATGACAGGCTGTGATTTCAGGAACCTTGATGAAATGAAAGATCCGGTATCTCATATGGTCTATAAGATGATGAGATCCTATGGCATTCCGAAAGGATTGGCTTTCCGTTTCATCAAATATGGTGCCAGAGATCATGCGCGGGTACCAATGCAATGGAACGATAGCGTCAATGCCGGCTTCAATAAAGGAGCCAAAACCTGGCAATGTGTCAATCCGGAATATAAGGAAATCAATGTTGAAGCTGATCTCAAAGCTGAGAAATCAGTATACCGTTACTATCAGAAACTGATAATGATCAAGAAAGAAAATGATACTGCTATCTATGGCGATATTAAGGAATACGATCACGATGATCGTCATGTCGTGGCTTATGCCAGAGAATATGAAGGAAGAAGATTATTTGTGCTCGGCAATTTCTCCAAAAGAACAGTAACTTATAAACTTCCTGATTGGGCTGATGATGGGGAAGTGCTGCTTGATAACTACGGTGATTATGCCAAGAGACAGGGAAGC
>CADCOR010000153.1 GCA_902803055.1 uncultured Erysipelotrichaceae bacterium | reverse complement strand
ATCTATCTGGCTTACCGCGGCTTTGGTGAACTTGATCATTCCATGGTTACCGATTTCCTGAAAGTCGATTATGAGACAGCAAGCTATATCCTTGATAAACTGATCGATTTCTATTTCGAAGGCAAAGATGAAGCCTATAAGGAAGAAGTCATGAATAAGGCGAGAACTGTCGGCTATTGCCGTGTTCTGCGCAGAACGATCAAGCGTATGCCGGATCGTCAGGATATGATCGATCATTATCATAAACAGCTCATTGAGTTTGTCGATAAAGTAGATTCACTGGCAATCTGAACATGAATTCCACGCTTTCACTGATCCTTATTGCCGTTATTCCGGTATCTTTCAGTGTAGTTCTCTATTATTTCTTTCACAGTAAATATGGCTTAAAAATCTCCGACAGTAAGAAACAGCTTATTGCCGGAGTTATTTTTGGTATTATCGCAATCTGCGGCACCGAATTTGGTGTCCCTTTAAACGGTGCGGTGCTCAATGCCAGAGATGCGGCACCTTTATGTGCGGCTTTGATCTTTGGTGCCCCGGCAGGCTTTATTTCCGGCTTTATCGGAGGCATCGAAAGATGGTTTGCGGTCTATTGGGGTGCCGGCTATTATACGAGACTTGCCTGCTCCATATCCACATGCCTTACAGGTTTGATTGGCGCTGGGTTAAGAAAATATATGTTTGATGATCAGATGCCAAGCTGGATCCATGCGACGATGATCGGCACGGTCTGCGAAGTCATTCATATGCTGATGATCTTCATCACCAACATGAATGATGCCAGAAGAGCTTTCATCTATGTTGAAGCCTGTACGATCCCGATGGTCATCATCAACGCTCTGGCGGTTGGGCTGGCGGTATTGCTGATCGAGCTGATCAGAAAAAACAGTGGTCTGAGTGAAGAGCCTGATAAAACGCCTTCGATCTCCTTGCAGGTCCAGAATAATCTGATCGTTGTGGTCGTCTTCAGTTTCATTATTACAGCTTCTTTTGCGCTACTTCTTCAGAATAAGATATCAATCAATGAGACACAGAGTCTGCTGCATCTGAATATCACGGACGCAGTCGGCGATGTCAATGCACAGGTCGATGACACTTTGCTGCAAAGCAACTATATCGTCGCTGATGAACTTTCAAATAATCCGCACGCTGATATGAGTGAGCTGTGTGAACGTTATGATATCGCCGAGATCAATATAATCAATAAAGATGGGATCATTGTCGGTTCAAATCTGGATGAAAATATCGGTTTTGATATGAAAAGCGGCAATCAATCCCGTGAGTTCATGGTCCTGCTTAATGGCAAAAATGAATATGTTCAGGACTATGGTCCGATCAGCAGAGACAATACAATCTATCGCAAATACAGCGGTATTGTTTATAAGGATGGCTTTGTCCAGGTCGCTTATGATGAAGATAATTACTATAAGATCATGTCGAGCAAGCTTGAATCGATCTCAGCTTATCGGCATATCGGTGAGACCGGTCAGATTCTGATTGTTGATGAAAAAGGCAATCTCATCTCCAAACCTTCAAAAGAAGAAGCAGTCAATATTGCCGGTAACGGAACAGGAATCGATTTTGAAAGCGCCAAAGACTATGCACTCTATGTAGCAGAAATTGATGGCGTAGAATACTACTACATGTTAGACCGTGTTCAGGGCTTCTATGTACTTGGCATTCTGCCTTGTTCAGAAGCTGATTTCTCCAAGAAGATCTCGACTTATCTGACCGTCTTCATGGAACTGCTGATATTTGGAACTTTATTTGTCGTCATTTATTTCATCATGAAGATGTTAGTTGTACGCGATATCCACAATGTCAATGGCGCTTTAGCTGAAATAACTAATGGCAATCTTGATACGATAGTAAATATTGATACCAATAAGGAGTTCGTATCTTTATCCAAAGGCATAAATACAACGGTTGATAAGCTGAAACAGCTGATCAACGAAGCCAACACCCGTATCGATAAGGAATTGCAGTATGCCAGGGAAATTCAGACCTCTACTTTGCCAAATATCTTCCCGGTAGAGAAAGAATATGATATCTATGCCTTAATGCGGCCTGCCAAAGAAGTCGGTGGCGACTTCTATGACTTCTATATGATTGATAAAACGACTTTGGCTTTTATGATCGCTGATGTTTCCGGCAAAGGTATCCCGGCGGCTTTATTCATGATGAGAGCCAAATCAATACTTAAGACCTATGCCGAAAACAGAATCGGTGCGGCTGATATTTTCACCAACGCAAATTATAATCTGAACGAAGGCAATGATATGGATATGTTTGTCACAGCCTGGATGGGTTTTCTTAATCTCGAGACAGGTGAACTGGTCTATGTCAATGCCGGTCATAACCGCCCGCTTTTACGCAGAGCAGATGGAACTTATGAATATATGATGGGCCCGCCTGGTTTTGTCTTAGGCGGTATGGAAGGTATTGTCTATAAACAGCAGCGTACAATGCTCAAACCTGGTGATTCGATCTTCCTATATACTGATGGAGTAGTGGAAGCAACCGACAAGGATGGGAAGATTTATGGCGACGATCGCCTTTATAAATGTATAAACAGCCATAAGAATGAAGAACCAAATAAGCTGTGCAATAGTATCTTAGAGGAAGTGAACCGGTTTTATGAAGGCGCAGCTCAGTTTGATGATATGACAGAACTCTGCCTCAAATTTAATGCCTATCTGAAAGCAGATGATCAGACCTCTCTGTTTTAAATGAAAAGGCATTTGTGAATGCTATAAAATAGCTGAAAAATAACGAATAATATTATTTTCCTGACATTAGTCCACTAAAAAGTTAGTGTTGTCATTATTATAGAAGGATAATATGACTACTTTCAGTTTTACAAAACAGATGAATTTCAACGAAAAAGAAACCAAAGAATTATTTGATTTTCTTGAAAGTGAGAACAAAAGTAACTATAAAGTCAAAACTCCCACCGCTAAAAAGCATCTAAAGAAATACTTGAAAAGGTTTTTGCTGAAAGAAAGAAATAATGGCTTTTGTTGAAGAAAGTTTATCTGTAATACTTGAACAGTTCGGAGAGGAAAACACAAAAAAGTACTCTCCGAGTTTATTTGTGGTGAGTATGAGGAAATAGAAACATTCATTAGAGAAAAAGCTATTTGATGATTACTGATTTGTGAATGAAATATAAATGTTGTAATATTTTTCCTGGAGGTTGTATATGAAAAAGACTTTTATTATAGCTATATTGCTGGTTCTGATGATCAGTTTATGCAGCTGTGGCAATAAGGAAAAGGAAACTGAGGAAGCAGTTCCCGTTGCTACGCCGGAAGAATATCTTGGCACTTACTTTGAACCAATAGCCGGCAGAGGATCGATCGAAGTAAAAGGCAATGAAATATCCTTAAACTGGAGCAGCAGTGCCTATGAACACGATGAGATCAGTTTCCCGACGGATTATGATGAAACAAATAAGCGCATCAATTATAAGGATGCAGTAAGAACGAGAATCACTTATACTTCAGAAACTGAACATACAGATGAAGTTATCTATGAAGATGGAACAGGTTACTTTGAGATCGGTGATGATAAACTGATCTGGCATGATGACAAATCAGAAAGCAAGGAAACTGTCGAATTTGTAAGGAACGTTGAAAACATGATCAATCCCTGGACTTATACAACAGATTTAAATGAAGCTATCAATAATTCAGGCATCAAATTCAGTCCGCCGGTATCAGTTCCGGATGGCTATGAGTTTGTGACTTACGGTGCCAATATCAATGGTATTATCGAAGCGCAATATGAAAGTGACAGCAACAGACTGGTTATACGTAAATCTGATCTCTATAAGGATATCGAACTAAATGGAAACTACAATAACTATTCCAAGACCTGGAGCGAGAATTTCAAGGGTTTGAATATTGATTGTTCTGGCGATGGCGAGAGTATCAATATGGCGTTATTCTCATATGGTGATTTCAATTATTCGATCTGTGTGTTCGATAAGAACTCTGAAAAGGTTGAAGGAAACGGCATAAGCGTTGATGAACTTACTTCGATCATCGCTGGTATGCAATAAAGAGGAGAATGAAAATGGAAAAAGAACAAAGAAGCGGTTGGAAGATCATAGCGATCGTCTCCATGGCATTGCTGCTGTTAGTGAGCGGTCTATATGCCACAGAAAAAGCAAAAAGCAAAAACAGTGAAGCAGCGGCGCCTGCTGAGACTGTTGAACCTGTTGAAGAACAAGAGAACTGGCTGTCATTATGGAGTGAAGATGCCAGAGCCAAGAATGAATTAGAAGCTTTCATCAAGACTGTTACTGATGAAAACAGCCCTGACTTTATTCCGGTCGAGGATAGAGTTGCTGTATTTGATTTGGATGGCACCTTATTCTGTGAAACAGATCCGATCTATTTTGATCATATGCTGTTTGTCCACAGAGTTACGGAAGATCCTGATCACAAGGCAACTGATTTTGAACTGGAAGTTCTGGAAAAATGCCAGGAATTCATTGATACCGGCACTTATCCGGAAGGCCTTGATAACCTGCATGGACAGGGCGTCGCTTCGGCTTTTGCCGGCATGAGCGTCAAGGATTTCTTGCAATATGTTCATGACTATGGTCAGACACCTTCCCCAGGCTACAATAACCTGAACAGAGGCGATGCTTTCTATCTGCCAATGGTCGAAGTTATTGAATATCTGCAGGAAAATGAGTTCAAGACTTATATCGTTTCCGGCACAGACAGACTGATCGTCAGAGGAGCGATGGATGGTCTTTCATTCATGCATATTCCGACTAATCAGATCATCGGTTCAGATGAATTGCTGACTACATCTTCAGCAAATACTACAGATGACGGTCTGAATTACAACTTCAAAGCCGATGATGAACTGATCCTGGCTGGTGAATTCATCATCAAGAACCTCAAAATGAACAAGGTTACGGTCATTGAACAGGAAATCGGCAAGCAGCCGGTATTGGCGTTTGGCAATTCTTCAGGTGATTTCTCAATGGCAACATTCACGACCAGCAACAACAAATACAAGTCATTAGCCTTCATGCTGTGCTGTGATGACACGGTCAGAGAAAACGGCAATGAAGAAAAAGCCGCCAAGATGGTCACGAGCTGTGAGGAAAACGGCTGGATTCCTATTTCCATGAAAAATGACTGGACGACCATTTACGGTGACGAAGTTACCAGAAAACAGTAAAATATCTGCCCGGAAGGGCAGTTTTTTAATTAAATGCATAAAAATATCTTATATAATATTAATAACGATTGAAGAGGAACTTATATGAGTCAAAAAGAAATCTTTCGCCAGAAAAGCATTGACAGGATTTCCTCGCCAGAGGAGCTGAATAATTATCTGCGAGTCACAACCCCGGGAGTATGGGCGATTTTGGTGGCTATCATCGTCTTTCTGCTGGGCCTGATCGTCTGGTCAAGCGTTGGTGTACTTGAGACCAAGGCAGATGCCAAGATCGAAATCAAGGATTCGGTTATGACGGTTACTGTTACCGGTGCTAAAGCCGATAAGATCAAAAATGGCATGATCGTCGTCGTTGATGAGAGTGAATCTGTTTTAGAGAAAGTTGAAATTGATGAATACGGCCGTGCCGTAGGTGAAGCTGTTACCAATCTCGCTGATGGCAAATATAACGGTGAGGTCATCATTGAAAGAGTTCATCCGATTAAGTTTTTGATTAAATAGTTTTTATGGAGAAAAAAGTTAAGAAACCCGTAACAAATGGCGTAGCTAAAGTACCGGTCATCATGCAGATGGAAGCTTTGGAATGCGGAGCTGCATGTCTGGCGATGGTCTGCGCCTATTACGATAAATGGATACCTTTGGAGCAGGTCAGAGTTGACTGCGGCGTTTCACGTGATGGTTCCAATGCGAAAAACGTGCTGATCGCTGCCAGAGAATATGGCTTTGATGCCAAAGGCTATCGTTTTGAACCGGAAGACCTTCGCAAAGAAGGCATTTTCCCATGTATCGTTCACTGGAACTTCAATCACTTTGTCGTCTGCAATGGCTTCAAAGGCAATCACGTCTATATAAATGACCCGGCGAGAGGCAATGTCAAGATCTCAATGAAAGAGTTTGACGAAGCTTTTACCGGTATCTGTCTTTTCTTTGAACCGACTGAGAATTTTGTCCCTTCAGGCAAAAAGAAGAGCGTTCTCGCTTTTGCCCGCAAGCGCTTAAAAGGTGCTGGTCCGGCCGTAGCTTTTGTCATTCTGACTTCGATCATTTCCTATCTGTTCTCGGTTATCAACCCGGTTATGACACAGATCTTCATGGATAGACTCTTGTCAGGTGAAAACAGAGAATGGCTCATCCCATATATCACGTTATTATCCGTACTGGGAATCATTGAACTGATCGTTTCCTGGTGCGTTACGATCTATTCCTTAAAGATCAATGGCAAGATGTCGATCGTCGGCTCCACTTCCTATATGTGGAAGGTCATGAGGATGCCGATGGAATTCTTCTCCCAGCGTCTGGCTGGCGATATCTTGCAGCGTCAGGGTACCAACGCTTCGATTGCTTCGGCTTTAGTCGATACTTTGGCGCCTTTGGCGATCAATACGATCATGATGGTCTTCTATCTGGTTATCATGATCAGATACTCTCTGGTTCTGACCTTTATCGGCTTGTTTACGTTATTTTTGAACGTCTTTGTTTCCAATTATATTTCGGCCAAGCGTATCAACCTGTCGCGTGTGCAGATGCGTGATGCCGGTAAGCTGGCTTCAACGACCGTCAGCGGCATCAGCCAGATCGAGACGATCAAAGCTTCCGGTGCCGAAAACGGCTTCTTCCAGAAATGGGCTGGCTATCAGGCGGCAGTCAACTATCAGAATGTCAAATATGCCAAGCAGAACCGTTTCTTATCGATGATTCCGTCTTTCTTCTCGTCTTTAGCCAATTATTCGGTTATTTTCCTTGGCGTCTACTATACGATGATCGGCAACTTCTCTCTAGGTTCGATGATGACCTTCCAGGGCGTGCTCGGTTCCTTCATGTCTCCGGCTATGTCTTTGGTCAATTCGTCGCAGACAATCATCGAAATGCGTACGGAAATGGAAAGAGTAGAGGATGTCATGGAATATCCGACCGATCCGTATGTCAAGGATGATCCAATCAGAGATGATATGGACTATGCCAAGCTAAAAGGCAATATCGAAATGAAGGATGTGACTTTCGGCTATTCCCGTCTGGCTGCACCTTTGATTGAAAACTTTAATCTTAAGCTGAAACCTGGTGATCGCGTGGCTTTTGTCGGCAGCAGCGGCTGCGGCAAATCGACCTTATCCAAGCTGATCTCCGGTCTCAATATCCCATGGAGCGGAACTATCACTTTTGATGGCAAGACAATCGCTGAGATCGACCGCAATGTCTTTACCGGTTCTTTGGCTGTTGTCGACCAGGATATCATCATTTTTGAAGATACCATCGCCAACAACATCAAGATGTGGGATGACTCCATTGAAGACTTTGAAATGATTCTAGCCGCTCGCGATGCCCAGATTCATGATGACATCATGCAAAGGGAAGACGGCTATCAGTATAAACTTACCGAAGGTGGCAAGGACCTTTCCGGTGGCCAGAGACAGCGTCTGGAGATTGCCAGAGTGCTCGCCCAGGATCCTTCCATCATCATTCTCGATGAAGCTACCAGTGCACTTGATGCCAAGACTGAATACGAAGTTGTCAAGGCGATCAAGGACCGTGGTATTACCTGTATCGTTATCGCTCATCGTCTCTCTACGATCAGAGACTGTGATGAGATCATCGTACTGAATAAGGGCAAGGTTGTGGAAAGAGGCACCCACAAGGAACTTTATGCCTTAGGCGGTTACTATACAGAACTGGTGAGCAATGAGTAAAGGGGACTTATGAGCTGGTTTGATGAACAAATAAAACAGAGAAAAATTTCGGATCAGGAAGTCTTTGAAGACTCCTTTATGAACATTGCCTCAACGATCCTGGATGCCAAATCTTCAATGAAGATCAGGTCCAATCGTTTCGTTCGTCGACAGGTTATCGATGAAATACTGACTTATTATCACTATAAGCCTGTCGATTTGCCAGAGACCATCGAAGATTTTGATGAACTTCTGGAATATGCTTTAAGACCGCATGGCATCATGCGCCGTAATATCAAGCTTGAAGAAGGCTGGTATAAGGATGCCTATGGCATAATTCTGGCTTTCCGCAAGGAAGATGGGGCGGCAACGCTTCTTTATCCGCTTCCATTTACCGGATACTACTATCACGGCGCCAATGGCGAAAACGTCCTCATCAATTCCAAGACGATGGAAAACTTTGATGATATGGCGCTGTGTTTCTACAGACCTTTGCCGTTAAAGAAACTTAAGATCAGAGATCTGTTCATGTATCTTAAAGACTGCATTGATGTCAATGACGTCATCGTCATCTTTGCGATGTCTTTTGTCACAACACTGCTTGGATTGATCTCACCTAAAATGAATAAACTGCTGGCTGGTCCGGTGCTTTCTTCAGGAAATGTCACGGTCCTGATCGGCATAGCGATCTTCATGATCTGTCTTAATATCTCGACTCAATTCATTGAAGCGATCAAGAGCCTGCTGATGCAGCGCATTTCGATCAAGACTTCAATTTCGGTTGAAGCGGCAGTCATGATGCGGCTGATGTCTTTGCCAGCCAGATTCTTCAGACAGTTTTCTTCCGGTGAACTTTCCAGTAGGGCTTCGAGCATCAATTCATTGTGCTCAATGCTGGTGAGCGGCGTCTTATCGACCGGTCTTACTTCGATCATGTCGCTGACGTATGTCGGCCAGATCTCATCGTTTGCGCCATGCCTGTTATTGCCTTCGCTGGTCACGATCATTGTGACCGTCCTGATGAGTATCTTCTCTTCACTCTTGCAGATCAAGATCTCAGGCGAAAGAATGAAGCTTTCCGCCAAGGAATCAGGTATGTCTTATGCCCTGGTTACCGGTATTCAGAAGATCAAACTGTCCGGTTCGGAGAAGCGTGCTTTTGCCAGATGGGGCAACCTGTTTGCCCAGGAAGCAAATTATGCCTATAACCCGCCGATCCTGCTCAAGGCCAACAGTGTCATAACGCAGGCGATCTCAATTGCTTCAAATATTGTTATTTATTATCTGGCTGTTTCCAACGGCCTTGATCAGTCGTCATATTTTGCGTTCAATGCTTCTTATGGCATGGTCATGGGTGCTTTCTCTTCGATGGCTTCGATCGTCTTAAGCTTTGTACAGATCAAACCGATCCTGGATATGGCTGAACCGATCCTTAGTGAAGTACCGGAAAATGCCGAAGAAAAGCAGGTCTTAACAAAACTCAACGGCAATATCGAAATGAATAACGTCTATTTCCGCTATGAAGATAATATGCCTTATGTCGTTGATGGTCTCTCACTCAAGATCAAGAGCGGTGAATATATCGCGATCGTTGGTAAGACTGGCTGCGGCAAATCTACTTTAGTCAGACTCCTGCTTGGCTTTGAAAAGCCGGAAAAGGGTGCTATCTACTATGACAACAAGGATCTCACCAGGATCGATCTGCGTTCTTTGCGCCGCAAGATCGGTACAGTTACCCAGAATGGTACGCTGTTTACCGGTGATATCTATTCCAATATTGCGATCAGTGCCCCGCAGCTGACCCTGGATGAAGCCTGGGAAGCAGCCGAGGTTGCCGGCATCGCTGATGATATCAGAGATATGCCGATGGGCATGCAGACACTGATCATGGAAGGCAGCGGCGGTATCTCCGGCGGTCAAAGACAGCGTCTGATGATTGCCAGAGCGAT
>CADCOR010000152.1 GCA_902803055.1 uncultured Erysipelotrichaceae bacterium | reverse complement strand
ATCAGATGTGACAGGGTCTTAGCCCAGGCTTTGAACTTCTCAAGATCGGAAGCATCACCGGTGATGTATTTCTCATCGATGCCATTGGCACGCATCTGACGCCACTTGTAGTGGTCACCGCCAAGCCAGACTTCTGTGATCGTCTTGAACTGCTTGTTGTCATAGATCTCAGCCTGTGAGATATGGCAATGGTAGTCGATGATCGGCATCTTTTCTGCATAATCGTGATACAGATGCTTGGCTGTATCGTTACTCAGTAAAAAGTCTTTTCCCATGAATTCCTGCATATCGTTTTTCTCCTATCTCTGTACGGCCGCATTGCCGTTTGATTCTATGAACTCGAGTACTTCCGCTTCAGAAAGCACGGAAGCATCGCCATATAAAGTGTGTTTCAGTACCGAAGTTGCCAGACCGAATTTGAGGGCAAATTTCGGATCATCATAATTCTTCAGTAAACCGTGGATGATGCCGCTCGAGAAAGCATCGCCGCCGCCGATCCGGTCATAGATATTGAATCTGATCGGGCCTTCCTTGAAACAGATGCCATCCTTGCGGATGCAGTAGCTGGACAAGGAATTATCAGTTGCGGTATGAACTTTGCGCACGGTACCAAAGATGTAATTGACCTTAGTGTTAGCCATCAGTTTCTTGGCTACATCGAGACGGCGATCCTCATCTGATTCCAGATACGGGTCGACATCGACCTCCAGCATTGTATTGATATCGAAGAAGTTCGCAAACAGCACATCGACATAATTGATGACCTTCTTGAAGTGCGGCTTGGCTTCCTCAATGGTCCAGAGCTTGGAGCGGTAGTTGAAATCAAACGATACCTTTACGCCATACTTCGCGCAGGCTTCCAGACAGCGGTAAGCCACATTGCGGCACTTCTCATGAATTGCCAGGGTAATACCAGACATGTGGAACCACTTGGCATCCTTGAAGATCTCATCATAATCGAGTTCATTCTCATCGATCCTGGTGATCGCGGAATGTGCGCGGTTGTACAGAACCTTGCTGGGACGGCCGCCAAAGCCGGTCTCCACGAAATACATGCCCAGGTTTGATGAACCTCTTAAGATGTGATCAGTCCCGACGCCATGTCTTTTCAAATGCATGATCGCCGAATCACCCAGCTGGTTGTCCGGCACTCTTGATAAGAAGTCAGTCGGATTGCCCAAGTGGGACAGCGATACCAGCACATTGGCTTCAGCTCCGCCATAGTTGGCGATGAAGCTTCGCGCTTCGTTGATGGTCGTATAATCAGGAGGTGTCAGCCTCAGCATGATCTCCCCAAATGCTACAACTTTATCTGCCATAATTAATCCTTTCCGGGTGCGGCTTTCAGGATCAGACCCTTAGCCTTGATAAACAGCATATCTACGGCCGTGTAGAGAATACCAAACAGGATCGGTTCGACATTCATGTGCAGCAGACGGTAGATATTGATGACGATAAACAGAATGATTGCCGCATATATTATATTGGCAATAAAAGTCCAGTATTTATTTGTTTCAAACATCATATAGGGATAGTATTCCTTATCCGCGGAGCTGATGAATCTTAGTACGTTGTTGGTCAGCAGGTCAGTGACAATGCCCATACCTAAACCAAGGACAACAACCTGATCAAGCCAGCTGCTCAGATAGGGAGAAAGTCCCCAATAAAAGAAAAAACAAACAGCTCCCGCGAACCAGAACTTGATAAACAGTGCTTTTGCCCAGATGGGTATCCTGTTTAAGATCGAACCACTATATCTGCTTAACTCTTTATCCGATACCTTGGGAACATTTCCCTTATCGGCGTTTGCCAGTCTTTCGACGGCGTCAGTATTGAGTTTATAATAGTCCTTCTCGGGTTCTGAGAACTTTTTGTTTTTCTTTTTTGACATAGAAAAGTGATCTATTCCTGTTCGTGACGCTTGCCGCCAGAACGGACTGCTTCGGCACCGTCTTCTTCTTCGACGAGTTCGATTTCCACATCCTCGTTTTCAGCAAGCTTGACTGAAGTATCGATCTTGTTGAGCATCTTTCCAATTACAGGGATTAAGGCGATCAGTATAATCGACAGGATCACCAGCGCAATGTGAACATAGAACATTGACTGCGTTTTAGGAATGAAGGCTCTGGCAGCAGTGATCTGAATGGTCTGCAGACCTTCCTGAATTCTGCTGATATAGATGAAGTCAGCAGCCATGATGATGATCTCCATGACATAGAGCAGGATCACCATCGGCATGATCGGTTTCTGTCTTTTCGGATAGGCATTCAGGAAACAGACGAAAGCCAGGATCGATAACAGCATGATTATAAATTCACACAGTCCCATCAGAGGCTTGTTGACAACAGCTGTTGTATTGGAAACCTTTGTCAGGTTGAATGAATAAACAACGAAAGCCAGCGCCATCATGCATAACGGAATGTTATGAGGACGTTTTTTCAGCGAAACAATGAATTTGCGCCAGGATTCTTTAAAGCCTTTGTTTTTCTTTTCAGACATTCTGCTGTTCCTCCTATAAAACTGCTTCTGTTGTTTCGGCATCGAAGAGATGAACTCTTTCTTCATCGAAAGAAACGCCTACCTTATCACCCGGCTGATAATTCTTCCAGTCTCTGAACTTGGCACATGAAGTCTTGCCAAAGAGTTTGCCATGGGTAAGAGTAAAGTGACCGGTATTTTCGTTGAGGTTCACATCGAGCTCAAAATCATTGCCCGGGTGAATATCTTCCGGTCTGATGCCCAGAATATAATTATCTTTACCGGCTTTTTCAGCTGCCTTGACTACTCGATCAGGAAGCTTGGTCTCAACGCCTTCGACAAAGTATTTGCCATCTTCAACCTTGAGGCTGAAAAGGTTCATTGGCGGCAAGCCGATAAAGGAAGCGACAAAGAGGTTTTTCGGATGATCATAAAGTTCAAGCGGAGTACCGATCTGCTGAACATGACCCATGGACATACAGACGATCCTGTCAGCTAAAGTCAAAGCTTCAGTCTGGTCGTGAGTAACATAGATCATGGTTGTACCCAGTCTCTTGTGTAATAATTTGATCTCTCTTCTGGTCGATCCTCTTAACTTCGCATCAAGGTTTGATAACGGTTCGTCAAAGAGGAAGACTTTCGGATTACGGACGATGGCACGACCCATCGCAACACGCTGTCTCTGACCGCCGGAGAGCTGATTTGGTTTCTTGTTGAGCTGTGCTGTAAGACCCAGGATCTCAGCAGCAGCCATGACCTTTTCGTGAATGACGTATTTGTCTTCTTTTGCCAGCATCAAAGAGAAAGCCATGTTTTCATAGATTGTCATATGGCCATACAAGGCGTAGTTCTGGAAGACCATGGCAATATCTCTGTCTTTGGCCGGCAGTCTTGTGCAATCCTTGCCATCAATCAGAAGCGTACCGTTGGAGATGTCTTCAAGACCGGCAACCATTCTTAAAGTCGTGGATTTGCCGCATCCTGAAGGACCGACCAGGACGATGAATTCGCCATCATTGATATCCATGTTGAAGTCATAGACGGCCTGAACATTATTGTCATAGATCTTATCGATATGTTGTAATGAAAGACTTGCCATAATTCACTCCCTCTAATTCTTCTCTAATGAGTTCAGATAGTTCTGCAATGTTCTTGAATTCCTGATGCTCATCAGACCGCCAACAATCATCAAAGCGGCAGAAGCCAGCAGATAGATGATCGACTGTGTGAACTGGCCATTGCTCATGACCGGAACAAGCAATTCACCCTGCAGATAAGTTGCGTTATGGGCATTCATCGGATAGACAAAGATTCTGAAGAGCTGAACGAGGCCTAACAGGATCATCACGTAACCGAACTTGCCGTGATAATTCTTGACTTCGATCGAGCACCAGAAGCCAAAAAGCATGAACAGCAGATTTACAACGATCGAGATACCGATCATGTAAGTGTAAAAATATTCGTTATTGATTTTATAAATTAAAACAAAGTAAAGAACATCAAAGACGATTGCCAGTATTGCGAATAATGATGGAACGGAGTCGTTGACATAACGCATCCGGTCAAGTTTCAGTTTCTCTTTATCCATTGTTCACTTCTCCCTTCAATATTGCGTCTTCCTGTTTTACTAGTTTATTTTTCCAAGTCAGATTATATATGGTTGCACAAGCGCCTGCGATCAGCAGAACGGCAACGATAATACCGGCGTCAAAAAAGAATGTCGACTCAGAGTACATGAAGTTCATTGTTTCCGACATCATCTTGTAAATTTCAAAATCAACCTTAGTCAGAAACTGTGATCTGAACTTCAGGGAATTGATGACCAGATATACAGCAGTCAGAATAAATGCGCCTGCCTGAACATATGTCGAGACCGTATTGCCGATATAGTATTTTCTTCTTGTATTAGATGCAAAAATAAACGGTAATGTACTAATAATAACCAAAGCAATCGAAATTAGTACCATATTATGATTATATGTTTGCATATCATAGAAGATCTCTGATCCCGGTACGCCGCCCAAAGACTGGGTCTGGTAAAGGCCATACATGTCTGTCATGATGCCGAGTGAATAGACAAAAACGACACCGGACAGGGCCATTAACACAGGGAACAGGATTTTTTGAAATTTCATTTGTGGTTTAAACATAGTATCACCTCACGGGAATCTCCAGTGCTATGTGTATAGCACTGGAGATGACATCTAATCAAATTACTGAATAGTATCGAAATAAGCTTTCAGCTGATTCCACTGAGCCTGTCTGATCATCAGATAAGCAGCACCAGACCAGCTGTTCTTTACAAAGTCTGCATAGGCAGCAGCATTGTTTTCGGCACCGGCCATTGCGCCATAGCCATCCTTGAGGGTAGCAAACAGTACGCTTACACCGTCTTTTGCCTGCTGGAAGTTACCAGTTAAGTCAGCATAACCCTTGATTGTGTTTGTCTGTTCAGCAGTTGTCGGTAAAACTGTAGGAACAGATGTATACCACATGTTGGCAGTGTTGACAGCGAGTAACGGATGCTTGATAACGCCTGCACCGATAGCAGCAGCAAGTACGGCAGAACCCTTCTTACCAACTTCAGAAGTCATCTGGTATTCAAATGCCTGTGACTTCGGGAAGCCGTTGAGAGTAGAACCTAAATATCTTCTGGCGTAGTTGGTGTAGTTGCCGCCAGTGAGTTCCTGACATGAAGCGAAGCACGCATCAGTTACAACTGGCATCTGAGTGCCGTTGAAGTTGAAGGTTTCATACTTCTTAGCAACATCATCCCAAGTCTTGACTTCTACAGACTCGTCCTTGACCTTGATGAAGGAATCCGGACCATAAGACATTGTGATCTGACCCTGAACTGAGAAAGCGTAGTCGATTAATGCTAAAGCAGCATTCAGCTTGTTTTCATCAGCAGCAGCACCAGCCTTAGTGATAGCCCAGCCATCAGTCTTGACTGATCTCCATGATTCAGTGAATCTCATCCACTTAGCGCCATCACCATCGTCCCATTTTGCAACTGGAACCATGATAGCAACATATTCTTCACCATCCTGGAGTTTAGTGTTGTTGTAGATTGTCTGAGTCTGGTTGTAGTCATATGACATCAGACCAGCATCTTTTTCAAGATAGTTAGCTGAAGAAGCTTCACCGGTAGTGATGATCAGACCTTCTTTAACCATCTGATTCATCTTTTCCATAGCTTCATAAGTAGCTGCTTCCTGACGGCCATCATGTAATGAACCGGCTTTATCGAAATACAGGTATTCCTGTCTTGATTCTGTGCCTCTGACACCGAATAAAGAACCAGCGAATCTTACTAAGTCGATATCTCTCTGCAGGTTGGAAGTTTCACGTGAGTATAAACCGGAAATAGGATTTCCATCGTTGTCATCTAATGAAGCGACTGCACATCTTAACAGAGCAACCATTTCATCGACATCCCACGCAGCATCATAACCTAAGAACAGATCAGATCTCTTGGCATAGACACCTGCATAAGTAGCATCAATGTATTCCTGGAACATCTTGACAGCTTCATCACCTGTTAATGGCTGAGCATTCATCTTAGCGATGATGTTCTTGTCGCCGCCAACAGCCTTGGCGATAGTCTGAGTACCAGTACCATCGGCAGTCAGTGATTCAACTGAGTAGTCCTCAGTAGCATATGGCTGATATGCGTATTCAGCTAAAGCTCTATTGGCACCTTTGTAGTCATCTGTATCAAGCAGTGTTCTGACGAAGTCTGCTCTGATAAGAGGCATTCTTTCGATATCATCGTTACCATCGAAGTAAGGTGAGAAATAGATAGCGCCGGTTTCAGTATTACCAGTAATTGATAATCTGGCGATCTGGTTCTGAGCAAGATAAGCCTTGAAGTTAGGCATCTGATCAAGATAATCAGCCAGGTTGACTAATTTGTCTTCTGCACCAGCAGCATTTAATGTAGCAGCAGCACCTGCAACAACATCGACCTGATCAAGCTGATTTTCCCAAACGGCAAATTCCTTATCAGCTGAACCAGCACCGGAGAACTTATCGGTGAATGTGATATGCAGCAACTCAGATAAGTAAGCCCATGTCGGCTTTAAGTCGCCGGTATGGTAAGTGACACCATCAGCTAATGTGACGCCTTCACCTGTGATTTCAGCATCCTGGAAGCTGATAGCTTCGTTTGCTTTCTGATATCCGGCAGCAACACGAAGCTCCGTACCTTCTTCATAAACGAAGTTGGACGTCGGAGT
>CADCOR010000151.1 GCA_902803055.1 uncultured Erysipelotrichaceae bacterium | reverse complement strand
GTAGCAATGGGCAATGGCAAGCAATCACTCAAGGATCTCGCCGACTATGTCACAGATGATATTGATAACGATGGCATTGAAAAAGCTCTGATCCATTTCGGGCTGATCCAATAGAATGACCATCAAATAGTCTTAATGAATATACTTACAAAATAGAAGCCGATCAGATCGATCGGTTTTTACTTGGAGATAAGAAATGATTAAAGGACGTAAGAGGATATCAATAATGATGCAGTAAAACTGAAGAAGTTTACAAATGGAATGATGTCACAATGTTTGAAAACGATATTATTGAACTTAAATGGACGATTCTGCCGAAAAACCTGTTCCGATAGTCTGGTCACAGACATATTTATAATTATCCTGAAATAACAGACAGGTATCAATCAGATAGTTTCTTTCGGATGGTTTCTTATATTTATTCAATCCATTAATATATTCAGCCCGGTATTGATCTAAAACCACAAAAGGCACAATATCATTTTTCAGGCATTCTTTGAACATAATCATTCTTCCAATTCTGCCATTGCCATCGGATAATGGATGAATGGTTTCGAATCGATAATGGAAGTCTACTATGTCTTCAAAATCGACATCTGTTAAGGAGTTATATTCCGATAAAAGGCTATTCATATCCTGTTCAACATCTTCGGGTTTTGATGTGTTGATGATATTGACAATTCCGATAATATTAGGTTTTTTCTTATATCCTCCAACGTTATAAATCGGATCATATGACTGTGATGTGCCATTTTTCAAAGCACGATGGTAATTTAAAATAAGCTCTTTAGATAGAGGCTGGTCATAGGTGTCAAGCATCAGATTAAACAGTCTGAAATGATTGGCCATTTCTATAACATCATCTATTTTAATTGCATCTTTATTTTCGTTAAAATACAGATTATTGGTTTCGTATATCAATTCTGTCTGTTCTTCTGTAAGCTTGCTGCCTTCGATTTTGTTCGAATTGTATGCAAAAGAAACTTGTGTCCACCAGTAAAGACTTTTCAGACCTTTTTCTTTTCTCTGTTCCATCAAAGCATTTAAAATTTTATTCTCCATCCAGACCTCTTACTAATAATATCATAGAAGAAATACGACAAATGAAAGGATCAATTCCAAATAATAATATCTCTAATATGCTTGTCACATTTTTTGCATTTTCGGTATGCTAATGTTTTGTCGAAGAAGATAAAATGAAATGACTGTATTGAAAAAAGTTGGTATTGCTTGGCAAGAAGATCAATCCGATAGAAGCGATCTTAACGATTTCTTTATAAAAGAAATAGAGAATAATAAAATAGTTTAGAGGAATCAGTAATATGAAATACTATATAGACTTTGAAGCAACAGAAGATAAGAAAGAAATAATATCTGTAGGAATTGTCAGAGAAGATGGAGAAGAGTTTTATTCTCTGGTATATTCTGATGATCCGATTACTCCAAGAATTGAAGAGATAACAGGCATAAGTCAGAAAGAGATAGATGAAGCTCCTAAATCTAAAGAAGTTTTTGAATCGTTATATGACTGGCTTAATAGAGATGAAGACGTACCAGAGATTGTGAATTATGGCGATTCAGATATTGATTTTGTTTATAACACGAGTCTTAATGCTTCTTCTTTGAAAGAAGCAGCAATGCTCAGTTTTCTGTATACCAACATGTTCGACTGTTCTGAAGATCTTAAACAGTTCTTCTATGTCAACAAGACCATTTCTTTGGAGAAACTGGGCAGATACTTCAATAAGGATATGGACGAACAGAATCACAATGCCCTTGATGATGCAAAGCTGCTGAAGATGGTCTATGACAAAATGAAAACAGGAGACCGAAGCATTGAAGCTTTTTCAGAATATATGGATCCGTTAAGAATGCCTGATGAAATCAGTAAGGTACTGCGCATGAATGGCAATACTGTTCTTGAAGAATTCAACAGTCTGAAGGAAGCTGTTAACTGGGTTAAATCTCAGCCTAACAGCAAAGGCCATAAGTATATCCAGAACGCAGAAGACAAAATCAAGAATGCAGCCAAAAACGGCAGCAGGTATTTTGACTGTAACTGGAGGATAGTATGACAGTTGAGACAACTGCTAATATAAAGGTGGATAAAGACATGGCCTCCTGGCGATCTGTTGCTGGGTGTACGGGTAAACGTGCGACCATGTCTTTTTCTTTTTTTATCATTGTTTTTGCAATAAAGCAGTCACGAAGAATGTAAGCAAGCCGTGCTCTACTTTTTATCTATTTTTGTCCACTTGAGATCGTTCAAGACATCCTGATCCAAAGCATTTCCGGAAACGCCATATACATCGCCATACTGATTCTCATAGACGTGATCAGCACCAACGCTGACGCTGACATCCTGGCCATACTTGTTGGTATAGGTATCTACGCCCAAGGTTGCTTCACTTCTGGCTTTTGAGATCATGGAATCAGATTCCATTTTCTTCTTCCATGAATCCATAAGTCCATCTGAAGCAGTACGTGAGTACTCAGCGATCTTTCTGGAAGTCTCCATCTGTAAAGCATGCAGTTGCTGCTGTTTTTGCGCAACGATGGCCTGGTTCTGCGCAACATACTGTCTGATCTCAGCCATCTTGCGATTGATCAGTTCATTGCTTCTTTGAGCCATGCTTTGATCAGGAACTAAAGTAGCGACAAAGTTCAGGAAAATGTTCAAAGCTTCTTCCTCTCTTTCAGCTAAAGTCAGGCAGGCATATTTGCGATAGGCACCAAAGGTGATCTGATCGATCCTTCTTTTGCTGTGACCAAAGGCTGTTTCTTCATTTTCCTTCTTAGTTTCTTTGATTGGCTGTGATGGTTCTGACTGTGTTTCATTTTCTTTTTTTCTGCGCATCGCTTTGCCGATCAGTCCGCCATTCATCATATCAGAGAAGGTGAGTTTGTCTTTGCCATTAACAACATCAGAGATCGTATCGCCTAATTTGTTGAGGCCGGGAGTTTCTGAAAAGATCTTACCGAGATTTTCTTTTATGCCTTCAAGGTTAAGTCCTTTGAGAAGATCTCCGCCGTAAAGCAGTTCCGCTCCTTCATAATCCATGCCCGCAAAAATCACAACCCTGGCTCCATTATCAAGTTCTGATTCATAGCGATATAAAACAGATTCAAGACGCTGATTGATCAGAGCGGATCCGATCTCCACAAAGCTGTCAAATGAAGCGACATCAGCTTTCAGCTGTTCCAGAGCCGCATCGGGATGAGTGCCCATGAAACTTGGCAGAGTGGTCTTTGAGACCAGACGGCATTCCCGGTTATAGACTGAAGAGACGAAATCATTCAT
>CADCOR010000150.1 GCA_902803055.1 uncultured Erysipelotrichaceae bacterium | reverse complement strand
TTCACATATATGGTCAGAATGTAATTGCTATAGGCTATCTCAGCAGGTATAATATTTATACCATGAGACTTCAGGATCTGATCGATTACGCTGCTTCCCGATATCATATATATGAAGAATATCGCTGGAAAGACTTTCCTGATTTTTCTGTATTCGTCTATGGCAAAAGCAATAAATGGCTGGCCCTATTGATGCGCAGCTATCAGGATGGAGAAAGGGTCGAGTGCTGTGATCTGCGCTGCGGCAAGGATGTTCTGGATACCAAGCGTTCCTACATCTCCATGCCTTATCGCATGAAAGGTGATAACTGGGTCGGGATCCGTTTCAATGAAGAAACTGAAGATAAGCTGATCTTTGATCTGTTCGATAAAGCCGTCAAAGGTCTTAAGCCTTATACCTATACGATAATTCTGGACAATTCCAATAAGCTGAAGGAAAAGTTTGAAGAAACAAAGCCGCTGCGTTTTTCAAACAGTTTCTTTATCCATAATGATAAGGTTCCACCTAAAATCGAAGAGATGCGAAAGATGTATCGCTTTGGCAATGGCTTCTACGAAGACAAGGCCTTCAATTTTGTGAGCCAGGGCAGATTCATGGAAGACTATGAGGATAATGAATTCTGGGACAAAGAGCTGAAGATCTATTTCCCTTCCTATCATGATCTGAGCATCAGACAGCTAAGAGGCTATTTCAGCTGGCGGACGAGTTATCGCAAAGGTGAGTTTCGCAAAACAAACATAACTTTTATCTATCTGTATATCTATGAACTGCTCAACGGTATCGGTGCGAATGCGATTGAAGACCGACTGCGAAAGATTACGGAGTTTGCGAAGATCTATAAGGAACAGGGCTTGCTGGATGATTACCATCTCAGAAACATCAGACGCTGGTGCTTTGAACTGGCACTGATAAATGATCTGCCAAAAGCGATCGTCACTTCTTATCTTGATCCGCTGATACTGGAAAAGGATCACGCTTTAAGTGTTCTGAAGAAGAGCGAACTCTATAGCGATGAAGAGGTCTTTGAAGCCTTAAGCCTCTATGCTACACATAAGCTGAAGAATTCGCCGATACTGAAAAGAAACAAGGAAGCGGCTTATAAACTCTTTGCGGATCTATGGAAGAAGCTGAATGAAAAAGACGGCAATGTCAAAGAAAACTTTTTTGATCGCTGTTTCGGACAGTTCATGACTTTCCGTTTTTATCCCTTAGGCAATGCGATCTATTATCAGCAGGCCAATCGTGATGGCTTTGTCTATGAACTCTCAGATAATATCGGCTACAGCTGCAAGGATAAGAAATGGTATCGTCACGGCTATAATGAACAGCTGTTTGATAAAAGAAAGTTTGATGAAGTTATGCATGAAGCTGACCGCTATCTGCGAAACTATCTGAAGACAGGTCGCCCCTTAAAGGAGAAAGCAGAAGAAAAGTGGGTGGACGTCTATCTGCAGAGAGTCATTGAAGAATATGAAGAAAGCCTCAAGCCAAAGATCGTCATCGATATGTCATCACTCGATAAGATCAGGCATGATGCCTCACTTACCAGAGACTCTCTGTTAGTCGAGGAAGAAGCTGAAGAAGTGATCAGTGAAGCTGAAAATATAAAAGAAGAAACAAGCATGGACATCCATATGGAGATCCTGAAGGATCTGCTTGAGGGCAAGGATGTGGATCAGAAGCTGAAAGACAGTCATCTGATGCCGGAAATAGTCGCCGATCAGATCAACGAGACTGTTTATGAGACTATTGGCGACATGATCGTGGAATGTGAGGATAATACTTTGAAGATAGTTGAAGATTATAAAGATGAGATCTTAAAACTGCTGGAGGGATTATGAGCGAGCTGAATAAGAAAGTACCAAAAAGGATCGCCCAGACGATCATCAATTCATTAAAGGGCGGTGTAGTGCCGCGTATCGGTCTGCCCTATATTACAGTAGGACGCAAAAACGAGATCGCTGCACTTCTGCATGATGTGGAGATCATCTCCGAAGGAGGAGCTTCCTTCCGCTTTATTGTCGGACGTTATGGTTCGGGCAAGAGTTTTCTGATCCAGACGATCCGCAACTATGTGATGGATAAGGGCTTTATTGTAGCCGATGCCGACCTTTCGCCGGAAAGAAGACTGCATGGCAATAAAGGCCAGGGTCTGGCAACTTATCGCGAACTGATCTCCAATCTGTCTACTAAAACCAAACCGGAAGGCGGAGCCTTGGCTTTGATCCTTGATCGCTGGATCAGCGCGGTACAAAGTGAAGTCAAGGAAGAAGAAAAGGATCTGAATGATGAAGAGTTCATTCAGGCGGTCGACAGAAAGATCTATGCGGTGACTTCGCAGATCTCGGAGATGGTGCATGGCTTTGAATTCGCCAAACTGTTATCGGCGTATTATCATGCCTATCTTGATGGTGATGATGAGACTAAAGCCAAAGTTGTACGCTGGTTTCGCGGTGAATACACTTTGAAAAGTGAGGCACGCAATGAACTTGGAGTAAATATCATCATCAGCGATGATGACTGGTATGACTATCTGAAACTGTTCGCTGTCTTTTTCAGGCTGGCAGGCTATAAGGGACTCATGATCATGATCGATGAGCTCGTGAACATCTACAAGATCCCTAATGCGATCAGCCGGCAATACAATTATGAAAAGATGCTGACGATGTATAACGATACCCTGCAAGGCAAAGCAAGATATCTTGGCATCATCATGGGAGCTACCCCGCAGGCGATCGAAGATAAAAGAAGAGGCGTCTTCAGCTATGAAGCACTTTCTTCAAGGCTTTCCGAAGGCCGTTTCTCTAAACCGGGCAGCAGAGATCTGCTGGCTCCAATCATCAGACTGGAACCTTTGAAGGCCGAAGAGATGATGGTTCTATGTGAGAAACTTGCGGATATGCACGCTGATTTATATGGCTATCAAAGAAGTGTGAGCACTGAGGATCTGGCTGATTTCATCAAGGTTGAATACAGCAGGATCGGAGCAGATACCAACATCACGCCTCGAGAAGTGATCAGGGACTTTATCGAACTGCTGGATCTGCACTATCAGGATCCGAGCGTTTCGATCAGACAGATGATGGATTCAGACGGCTTCAGTTATGCTAAATCGGATGCTTTGTCAGATGAAGCTGATGAAGGATATATCGAGTTTACATTGTGAGGTCAGCATGGAAGTATTTGACAGGTATGCACCATTTATACAGGATTATATCTACCGCAGCAACTGGAAATCCTTAAGGGCAGTTCAGGAAGCAGCCGGCAAAGCGATTTTTGAAAGCGAAGACAATGTGCTGATCTGCGCTTCGACAGCTTCGGGCAAAACAGAGGCAGCTTTCTTTCCGATCCTGAGCATCCTTGAAGATGATCCCAGTGACAGCGTCGGTGTTTTATATATCGCTCCGTTAAAAGCTCTGATCAATGACCAGTTTGAAAGACTGGATGAACTGTGTCTGGAACACGGGATCAGAGTCACCAAGTGGCATGGTGAGGCATCTTTAAGCAAGAAGAGCAAGCTGCTTAAAAAACCGGAAGGGATCTTGCAGATAACTCCGGAGTCACTGGAATCACTGCTGATAAACAGGCATATGGAGATCCCGAGTCTTTTTTCTGATCTGCGTTTTATCGTCATCGATGAGATCCATTCCCTGCTCAGGGCAGACCGGGGCTTGCAATGTTTCTGTCTGATCGAAAGGCTTTGCCGCATTGCAGGCTGTGATCCGCGCCGGATCGGTCTGTCGGCTACGATCGGTGATCCTGAAGCGGCAGGTGAGTTTCTGGCGGCTGGCAGCAGAAGAAATACTGTTATTCCGGAATTTGATAAAGGCAAAGAAGTCTGGCGTTTATCACTGGAACACTTCTTCAAAACTGATCCGCAGGCCGATGAAGGCAAGACGATCTTTGCGGAGATCAGCGATCAGGAAGAAAAAAGCGATGAAGCTCCCCAGGGTTCTGATCCGGGTTTTGCCTATATCTTTGAGCACAGCAAAGGCCGCAAATGTCTGATCTTCACCAACTCAAGGGAAGAGTGCGAGGCGGTCTGCCAGTATCTGCGCCAGTATTGTGAAGCCAATCATGAACCGGATCGTTTTCTGATCCATCATGGCAATCTTTCGGCTTCCTTCAGAGAAAGTGCGGAAGAAGATATGAAGGATGATGATTCCTTTAAGAGCATCTGTGCTACCGCAACATTGGAACTTGGCATTGATATCGGACGGCTGCAGCGGGCATTTCAGGTCGACGCGCCATATACGGTCTCCGGTTTTTTGCAGCGCTTGGGACGCACCGGCCGCAGGGGTGATCCAAGTGAGATGTGGTTTGTGATCAGGGAAGACCATCCGGAACCCAGAGCGATGCTGCCGGAACTGATCCCCTGGTATCTGATTCAGGCAATTGCCCTGGTACAGCTATATATCGAAGAACGTTTTGTGGAACCGCCAAGAAAAGGCAGATTGCCTTATTCACTTTTATATCATCAGACGATGGCAGCTCTGGCCAGTCATGGTGAGATGTCACCTGCGGAATTGGCTTCAAGAGTCTTGAGCCTTTCGGCTTTCCGCAATATATCCAAAGAAGACTACAGGATCCTGCTGCGTCATCTGCTGGCCAGTGACCAGATCAATGAAACAGAAAACAAAGGTCTCATAGTCGGTATCAAGGGCGAAAGGGTCGTCAACAACTACAAGTTCTTTGCGGTCTTTCAGGAGAACGTCGAATACAGAGTTCATAATGGTTCCAATGAACTCGGTACGATCGTCAAACCGCCGCCAGTCGGTGACAAGATTGCGATTGCCGGCCGCGTGTGGGTCGTAGAAGATGTCGACCATCAGCGAAGAGAAGTCTTCTGTTCTTTAGTCAAAGGCAATATCCCGGCTTATTTTGGCGATGTGGCTGGCGATATCCATACCCGGATCCTGGAAAGGATGTATCAGGTACTTGAAGAAGATACCTATTATCCTTATCTGATGAAACATGCCCAATGCCGTCTTGATGAAGCCCGCAAGACTTTCATCAATGCGGACATGAGCAGACCATTGATCAATCTGGGTGAAAAGATGTGGGTTTTATTCCCGTGGCTTGGTTCATACGGTTTTCTGGCTCTGGAACGTTTTCTGAAGATCCGCTGCAGGGACAGACTGGGACTTAAGGGTTTTGATTCCGCAAGACCTTATTATATGCAGTTTACGATGCAGGTATCGGAAAAGGAATTCTATGAAATTCTGATCGAAGAAGCGAAAAAGGATTTCGATCCTTTGGAACTGGTCTATGAAAATGAGATACCGGTATTTGAAAAATACGATGAATATGTACCGCCGGAGCTGATCCGCAAAGGCTTTGCCTATGGCGTGCTCAATGTTGAAGAGATGAAACAGCGGATACTTGGCTGGGAAGGAAGATGTGCCGATGAAGAGTAGAACAGACACTGAAAGCAGACAAGGTCTTCGCCTGCTGCAGATGCTGGAAGGACGCTGGAAAGCACAGATTTTAAGTGAACTGTGCAATCATGATACAGCGCGTTTTTCAACATTGAAAAAGTCATTGCCCGGGATCACCAATACGATGCTTGCCAAAAGCTTAAGAGAACTGGAAAAAGATGGTCTGGTCTATCGCAAAGAATTCAAGGAAATTCCCTTGCATGTAGAATACTCCTTTACCGAAATGGGAAGAGATCTGCTGCCGATCTTCAATGAGATAAACAATTTCGATTCAAAGCATGAAAAAGCCTTTGGAGAAAGATGATATGAATATTCTGTTAGTGATCATCTATCTGGCTTTCATATCTCTAGGTCTGCCAGATTCTCTGCTGGGCAGTGCCTGGCCAACTATCTATAATCAGATCAATGTACCGCTTTCCTATTCAGGTATTATTTTTATGATCATCTCTTTAGGCACGATCATTTCTTCACTCAATTCTGATCGTATCAACAGACGTTTTTCCACCGGTGTTGTTACGGCGGTCTCAACAGGGATGACGGCTGTCGCTTTATTTGGTTTTGCCTTATCAAAAAACTTCAGTCAGTTCTGTCTGTCTGCAATACCTTATGGGCTGGGTGCCGGTTCCATTGATGCGGCATTAAACAACTATGTAGCCTTGCACTATGCTTCCAGACACATGAGCTGGCTGCACTGCATGTGGGGTGTCGGTGCTTCTTTAGGTCCATATATCATGTCGTTTTTCATTAAAGCTGATGGCAATTATCGTGCCGGCTATTCAACGATCGGACTTATTCAGGCCATCCTGACTTTCATTCTTTTCATGTCTTTGCCTTTATGGAAAAGACAGGTCAGTGAAGATGAGAAGAATCGAAGCACCATGAGTTTAAAAGAAGTCATTTCGTTAAAGGGCGTCAAGGAGATCATGTGCAGTTTCTTCTGTTACTGCGGACTTGAAATGACCTGCGGCCTTTGGGCTGCTTCCTGGCTCGTCAAGGACAGAGGCGTATCGGAAGGAAAGGCTGCCGCTTTTGCCTCGCTTTATTTTCTCGGCATCACGATCGGCCGTTTCATTTCCGGTTTCATCACCTACAGACTCAGTGACAAGAATATGATCCGTCTTGGTCAGGGAATAATTGTGATCGGTATCATCTGTGTACTGCAGCCTTTCTCAGTAAATCTGAATCTTTATGGCTTACTGATCCTGGGTCTGGGTTCAGCACCGATCTATCCTTCCTTTATCCATTCGACACCGGAGCTGTTTGGTGCCCTGCGCAGTCAGTCGATCATCGGCGTGCAGATGGCTTCAGCTTATGTCGGCAATATTCTGGTTCCGCCTTTGTTTGGCTTCCTGGCGGAAAGACTCGGTATAGCTATCTTTCCGTATTATCTGATCATCCTGCTGGCCGGCATGTTCTTCATGCATGAAAAACTGCGCAGAGGATATGTACCGGCAAATAAGCAATGATATATAATGAAATTAGCAAAAGGAGAAACAATAATATGTTGAGAACAAAGGCAGTTAAATTAACGGTTATTCCGGCTGTCGCTTATCGCTCTAAATCGCCTAAAGGCATTAATGTCACCCTGGTCAGAGCAGATAAAAAACAGCCTGGTATCGCCGCAATTTCCAAGACCAGCGGAGATGCTGTACCGACTCAGAACACCGATCTCAAGGCTTATCCAATGGAGGCTTTCAAAGAAGCGATTAGTCTGACGGCTGGTCTTCCATACAGGAATCAGAATGCTCCGAAAGTCAGCAAGGAAGATTTCAAAGTTAAGAAGGAAAAAGCTGCTGAAGAAATCACTGTCAATGAAAAGGATTATGAGAAGATCTTAAGAAAATACACCGACAAGAACGGCAAGTTCTCCTATGAACTGTTGAATAAGGATCTGATCAGTTTTGCCAAGAGAAGTTCAGTAGTTAAAGACATGGTTGCTGAAGGCGCTTCAGCTGCCAAGATCAGAAACTACATCGTCACTAACAAATTCAGAAACATCACCGGCAATGATGATCTGAACGACAAACAGATCAAGCTGATCATCTCGCGTCTTGATGAGACACAGCCAAAAGGCGTCTTCACGGCACTCGATGCGGAGATCAGAAAGATGCTTAAAGCCAACAAGAGCAAATAATAAGCAAAGACAAACAAAGCCCACTGCAAAGTGGGTTTTAGTATGCACAAAAAAAGGAATACCGCTATTTGGTATTCCTTTAAGGATTCGTATTGGATTAAGCTAAGAGCTTGTTGACGAGAGCCTGAACTTCCTTGTAGTCGTAGCCGGCAGCAGTGAGCTTATCAACTCTCTCCTGACCATTGCCCCATTTGCCCTGGATGACTTCTTTAGC
>CADCOR010000149.1 GCA_902803055.1 uncultured Erysipelotrichaceae bacterium | reverse complement strand
CTCAATGATCTCAATACTGATGATCTGAAAGTCAACCCGGCATATCAGTATGCGGTTGCCAGAAGAATTCTTGACAACATGGGCTATAAAGCTGAATACTTTGTAACTTATCATCTGCAGCTGACAATGGTTGCGGAATGGTGGAAACAGCTCTTCGGCGAATCAGAAGGCAAGGATGGCAAGGGTATCTTGCCGACCAGTGCCTGCTTCACAACTGATTTGCATTCCTTAGGCCAGTTTATTCAGGAAGGCAGCAAGGTTGAGTTTGAAACGATCCTGTATGTCGATGAAATGGCTGATGATATGATCTTCCCAGCTGATGATGAAGATCTCGACCATATGAATTATCTCGCAGGCAAGAAGCTCTCCTGGGTTTCTGAAATGGCCTTTGAAGGCACTTTAAGTGCACACAGCGATGATGGCAACAATCCGAATATGGTCATCCATCTCAAGGATAATTCAGCCTACAGCTTCGGCTATATGATCTATTTCTTCTTTGTTGCCTGCGGCATGACCTGCTACCTGCTTGATATCAATCCATTCAATCAGCCAGGTGTTGAAGTATACAAGAAGAAGATGTTCAAGCTTCTGGGCAAAGAATAAAAAATATTTAAGTACTTATAACATAAAAGGGATTTTGAAGTTTGTTCAAAATCCCTTTTTACATAATAAAAAAGCCTTTTGATGAGGCTTAGAGATTTCCTTTACCGTATTTGGTATCCATTCTGTGCTCAAAATCGCTTAAGGCACGACGGGCTTTTTCTTCCTTGGCTAAACCGATCTGCGATACGAAATAGCCCCAGAGGCATTCGTATTCGATCGCTTCTTCTTCACTGAGCGTCTCGAGATTCCAGCCGCCGACTATGGCTTTATTCAGATCATCGATTGTCAGCTCATCTTTTTCTTCAGTCATCATCTATCTCCCTGTATTTATGATATACGAAATACAAACTTTTTATAAGGCTTTTTGATTCATTTGGCCTGTCAAAGAAATCGTTTGAGATATTCCTTTATGACCGGTCGGATCGGCGGAGAGATCATATCAATGTCGATATCTTCGGGTCTGAAGAAATGCAGCTCACTCATCTCTTCTTTCTGAGGAGCGATATCGCCATGATATTTATGGCAGAGATAGATGATCTCAATGTTGGATACTTCATCGCCATTGGGATAGATGTAGTGGCATTGCTTGCCGGAATTGATATAGAAGAACTCCAGTTCATCGGCGATGAGTCCCATCTCTTCTTTTAATTCGCGGCGGGCACAATCTTCCACTTCTTCATCGATCTCGAGCGATCCGCCCGAATAGCCCCAGTAACCGTTATCGGTTCTTTTTCCCAGCAGCAGTTCACCTTCAGGATTGACGATTATGATGCTGGCGGCACACTGTATGATGGTCTGATGACCAAGCTTTTTGCGCAGATCACTTATATAACTCATACAAATATGATGGACCAGATCAGAAAAACTGTCCAGTTCAGATGAACTTCTGAAGGCTGTATCGCTGGCTAGAAAACGATAAAAAATCATTAGCTTTATTGAGCAAAAGAGACAACAGGCTAAGAAATTATGAGGTATTTCTAGGAAACCAGGCAGTTTCTGGCAATAATGATCAGGAGGTAAAAGATGGTAAAGAAGATTATTCTGATTGCGATCGGAGGGATCATCCTGCTGGCGAGCCTGTTTTTTGCGATCAGCGCTTACTTCAATTATTCAGAACATTATGAGAAAGTCTGCGTGGCTTCTCATCAGCTGTATCAGCGAAACCGTATCACTGAGGAGGATCTGAAGATGATCGAGGTGCCTAAAGAGTATCTGGGCAGCGATGTCTATTATCGCAAGGAAGATGTTTTAGGAAAATATATAAGGCTTTCCTATTCGCTTGCCAAGGGATCGTTATTCTATAAAGGGGCTCTGGAAGAAGATATCAAGGATCTGGCAAACACCTTATTGCGAAAAGGGGAGGTCAATTATGATCTTTACGCAAGTGAAGTAAAGATCAATTCCGGCGGTTTAAGCGTTGACATGTATGTCGATCTGTATCTGACGATAAACAATAACAACGATAAACCGCTCAGTGATCTGCTGATCAAGGATTGCCGCATTACCGGTCTTTATGATTCGCAAGGCAAAAGGATAATGAATTATGACAACGAGACAAAAGCATATATCGTTACGCTGGCGATTCAAGAAGAACAGGTCAACATCCTCAATAAAGCACTTATGGTGGGCAATATCAGTGCGATCGTAAACTCTGAAACTTATGATATCGACCGTTACAGCGTATTGAACGCTCAAGCAGAGATTATCGAATATGTCCAGTAGTGTTATGATAGTAACGTGAAAAAACATGTTAAGCTGCTGATCCTTATTTTATGGATGGCTGTGATCTTTGCGATGTCGGCCGAAGCTGCACCGGAATCAGAAGAGACATCCAATTTTGTCACCGAGATCATTTATAGGATCTACGCTTTTTTCAGCAGCAATCCGATCAATGGATCGCTGTTTATCGAAAGATATGCGGGCATCATCAGAAAGCTGGCTCATTTCACCGAGTTTATGATCCTGGGTTTTCTTTCAGTCTCAAATGCCAGAGAATACTTTGCGAAGAACTATGAGCTTTATGGTGCCTGTTTTGGCATCTTATATGCCATAAGTGATGAAATACATCAGCTGTTTGTCGAGAACCGCTGCTGTTCAATCAAGGATGTGCTGATCGATTCGGCTGGAATAATGTGTGGAATCTTTCTTTACCGTCTTATCAGCAAGAAGTGGAAAAAAGATTACTGATCTTACTGTTGTTTATTCTGTGCGGCTGCCGTGAAAGAAGCGCAGCCTGTACCCGTTTCAATAACGACGATCGCGTCGAAATCAATATCAAAGCTCTGAATGATGACATCAGGACGATTGAAGTCGTCGAGACTTTTGTGCTGCCTTATGAAGTACTGGCTGATGAAAGAAGCTATCAGGAGCTGCTGAAGCAGATGGATAAGAGCTGCTATTTTGAAGATAATAAACTGATCAGACGCTATGGTCTGCCTGTGGATGGCAAGTATTCCTTGAGCAAGACGATCGAATATCTGCGTCAGGAGAAATATTATTGTGAGTGAAATGATGCCCAGGGAAAAAGCCCTGCGCTTTGGCATATCTTCTTTAAACAATAATGAACTGCTCGCTCTGATCATCAAATCGGCCTATCGGGATAAAGGTGTGCTGGAACTGGCTCAGGATGTGATAGAGACAGCGGATGGTTTCATGAATCTGCTGTCCCTTACATATGAAGAACTGGTTTCGATCAAAGGCATCAAGGAAGCCAAGGCATTGGAGATTATGGCGATGTTAGAGATCTATAAACGCCTCAGCAAAGTCGATCGCATCTGCGAGCCGCAGCTTGATTCGCCTGGCAAGATCGTGGAATGGCTGCGCTTTGAACTCGGTTTTTCTTTGCAGGAAGAATTCTTTGTGGTCTATATGAATGCCCGCGGCCGGATCATCAGATCGGAAGTCATGTTCAAAGGCAATTCCCGTTCTTCCTTAGTTGGCATTGATGAGATCATGCGCAAAGCTGTCATCAACAAGGCAGCGATGATCCTGGTGGCTCATAATCATCCCAGTGACAACATCGAACCTTCAAAGGCGGATATCGAACTGACCATGAGACTTTCACAGGCCTCGCAGCTGTTTTCCATCCCGCTCATTGATCACATCATTATCGGCAAAAGTGATTATTTCAGTTTTAAAAATCACGGCATGTTAGGTTAGGACGAACATGTTAAAATAGAGGCATGAAAAGAGTAATGATCTTTTTGTTGTGTCTTGCCTTGAGCGGATGTCAGCGTTTCGTGGATTATCAGAGCAGACTTGATGAAGTTTTTGCGACCGCGGAAGATGTGATCACCATCAGAGCCAATAACTATGGTGACTACTACGATTACTATATTCCTTCTGATACCAGCGAGTTCAATGCCGGCAATCTTTATGCGCTTCTGGATTATGCGGATTCCCGTTTTCTGATGGATGTCAATATTGCGGGCATCGTATCCAAACGCTATTATCCGGAAACTGTGCTTGAGGAAGATGGCTTTTTTGATGAAAGCAGGCTCGTCTATGAAAAACGGGGCATTTATGTGAACAACGATGATGAGACTCTTGATTACATTTATAAGCTTTACCAGTATGATAACAATTATCTGGCCAGTCTAAGAAGTCCGGATCTGATATTCTATGCCTGCATCAAAGAAAAAGATATCGTTCCTTTGACTTCCAGGATGCTGCTGATGGCCAAAGGTGCGCACATCAAGGAAGATGCCGTGATCGCTGACTATTCGCTTAAAGATGTCATCGACTATGAAAAGAAACAGGTCAATCTGTTTGAAACGATCATGCCGGTCAATGGCAATATCAATGATTTTCTGGTCGATAAAAATGACGGCCAAAGCGGCGAATAGGCGTGTAGATCCTATATTTTGTTGTAAAATAAAAAACAGAGGTGATCATGAAGAACAGTATCAAGAAAAAATTTATCGATATTCTGTTTGAACCTGACGATGATGAAGAACAGGATCTGTTTGTCGAAGAAACAGTAAAAGAGATAAAGAAAAAAGAAATAAAAGAGAAAAGAGAAAGCGAGCCGGCAGTTAAGGCTAAAGATATCCTCTATAAAAAACCGGAAAAGACTTCGGCTTTTATCAACCTTGATGAGACTAAACCTGTTAAGAACGAGGTCAAAACCAGCACCAGCAGCGTCGCTGACAGCGACTACGAGTTTTCTTCACAGATCTCTCCGATTTTTGGGGTGCTCAAGGAATCACAGCACGTTCCGATCAAGAAAAGAGAGACTGATGAGAGCCTGGTTAACAAACCGGAGAGTTCTCATCTGGAGATCATCACTTCACCGATCTTTGGCTATGGTCAAAGGGAAGGCGAGTATGATATCCCGATCAGTGAAGAGGATGAACTTCACTATCTGTTTGATGAAGGCCGTGATGAAACAGCGGAACACACCTTTGATGATTTTGAGGACGATGATGAGATCTCGCTGTTTAACAGTTATGAAGAGGAACAGTAATGTATTACTTTATTGGCATTAAAGGTACCGGCATGGCCTCTTTGGCCTGCATACTCTATGACTTAGGCTATGAAGTCTGCGGTTCAGATCAGCCTAAGCATTTTTTTACGGAAGATGAACTGGTCAAAAGAGGGATCAGGATCTATGATTTTGATCCGGCAAATATCAAAGAAGAATATACCGTTATCATCGGCAACGCCTTTCTGGAAGACTTCCCGGAAGTCATCGCTGCGCGCAAACTGTGCAAGTGCTACCGCTATCATGAATTTTTAGGCGAACTGATGAAAGATTATGTCGGCGTCAGCATCTGCGGTTCCCATGGCAAGACGACCACTACCACGATCGCCAAGACGGTGCTTTCCCGTTTTGAAAAGACCGGCTATCTGATCGGCGATGGCGAAGGCTTCATGGAGAAGGATTCACATTATCTGACGGTTGAGTCCTGCGAATTCCGCCGTCACTTTCTGGCTTATCATCCTCAATATGCGATCATCAACAATATCGAGATCGATCATGTCGATTATTTCAAGGATGAGGTTGATTACTTCAATGCCTATCAGGAATTCGTTCATAATGTCTCCAAGGCGGTCTTCTATTTTGGCGACGATGAATGGTGCCAGAAACTTGTATTTGATCAGGAAGCCTATTCTTTTGGCTTTGGCGAAAACAATGATTATACGATGAGGAATCTTAGTTCCACTGATTCATACTCGGACTTTGATTTCTGTTATAAAGGAGAATTGATCCATCACTTCCATGTGCCTTTTGTCGGAGAGTATCTGATGATCGATATCATGGGTGTGCTGGCTTTAGCTCATTATCTGGGCTATGACATGAAGGAAGTTGAAACGGCTTTGCACGATTATGTCGGACCAAAACGCCGCTATGTGATCGAAGAATATAAAGATACGATCTTTATTGATGACTACGCTCATCATCCAACGGAGGTCAAGGTCACCCTTGAAGCTACAAGACTGCGCTATCCTGAACGCAAGATCGTGGCTATCTTCAAGCCGCATCGGGCCTCAAGAGTCCTCTACTTCGCCAAACAGTTCAAGGAAGCGCTGCAGAAGGCCGATGAGATCTATCTGCTGGACTTTACTTCCATTGATGACAAGCAGGATGGCACTGATATCGATATCTCATATCTGGCCGATATGATCCCCGGATCACATATCTTAAGTGAAGACGAGGAAGGGGCAAAAATCCTGGCTGCCCATAAGGGTGAATGCCTGGTCTTCATGTCCAGCAAGGATATTTACAACATTGCCGAAAGAGTTAAGGAGCTGATTTAGCTCCTTTTGTT
>CADCOR010000148.1 GCA_902803055.1 uncultured Erysipelotrichaceae bacterium | reverse complement strand
TTCTTGCATGAATAACGTTTCTGAATAACTTCTCTGAATTCCATCTTTTCTCCTTCTTCAATTATTTATAATGAATCTCTTTACATAACTATTATTTCATAAACACTTCTGCATATATATTATCTTAGCTTCTTCAAGTTATAATTAAGACAAAGGAAACGCATATGAAATCAATCTTGTCAGCAACTTTAATCAGAAACTGGCAGATCTAATTATCCCGTTAAGGATTGTTTTTCATATGCTTTGACGCAAAAGGAGACACAATGAAAAAGAATCAAAAAATAATGCTGGTTCTATGCATCTGCCTGGCAGTTTTGGCAACTGTTTTTATGGGCATTGCCAACAGTATCCAGAAAGACCATGGCAATATCGAGATAATAGAAGACAGACTCTATTATCAGGATGGCTATCTGACTTATAAACTCTATAAGCCGAAAAACGCCTCACCTGCCGCCAAGGCTCCGGCCGTGCTGCTGCTTCATGGCTATCAGAATGATCACGAGACCTGTGCGGCCTACGCTATTGAGCTTGCCCGCCGCGGTGCCGTCGTCATGTGTCTTGATGAATACGGCCACGGTGACAGCTCTTTAGGCTTGCTTAACAGAGGCTATGTCAATCATGTTGTCAAAGTCAATTACGGAAATGACAGTGAAGAAGATGGAACCTTCAAAAAGATCGGCGGTTCAAAACGTTATCGCGTACTGATGAACTTCTCCAATCTGTCCTTCTTCAATGATCACTATTCAAAAGATGATGATGGCAATTTCATCATTGATTCATCCTGCGGCGGATCTTTTGCCTATGATTATCTGTCAAAACTCGATTATGTCGATAACAGCAGAATGGCTGTCAGCGGCCACTCCATGGGCACCTGGTCCAGCTGGACTATCGCAGCTGATCATGCCAATACAGCTATCGCTCCAAAAGCGATCGTCCTGCAATGCGGTGAACTATTTACGGATTCGGTATATGATTCAGCCAGCATCAAATTCAACAACGTATTACTCCTGCAGGCTAAATATGATGAATTCTCCTACTTCAGAGATTATCAGAAAGTCGTCGATGACAGACTGCTCAAATCAGACCTGCGAACCTCTTTCTTGAAAACCACAGCTGATAAGGCAGCCTGGAATACGACCTACGGCAGCTTCGCCGATGGATCAGCCAGAAGGATTGAATTGCTGTATACAAACCATCGTCTGACAACTCATCATCTGGGCGGTCTGGCCTGTGCTTTGGACTGGTTTGATCAGGCCATCGATCTGCCGATCGATCTGGATGTTCGTGATATCAAAGCTAAGACTAAGGAATATCTGGTCTTAGGGGCAATGCTGATGATTTTAGGAAGTCTCTTCCCTTTGATGGCACTTCTTTTAGATACACCATTATTCAAAGATGTAAAACAGGAACTTCCTGCAAAAGATACAATGGCAAGCCATAAAGGTTTCATCAAAGGTGCACTGATCACAATATTGCTTTCAGGCGCATCCTTCCCTTTCATGACGCAGTTAGGACATGCCCTCTTGCCGCTGCCGGAAGGACTGTTCCGCATGACAGTCGGCAATGGTTTCCTTGGCTGGTATCTTCTGCTGATCATTATCATGATCATAACCTCGATCATTACTAAGAAAAACAACATGAAAAAAGGCCTTGAGGGCGAAAAGTTCGATCTGAAGGTCTTTGGCAAATCTCTGCTGCTAGCTTGTACACTGATCGTTTATATGTATCTGATCAATCTTATCTACACGATGCTGTTTGATCTTGATCTGCGCTTTATCTGGCCATTCTTCAGGCCATTCACACTGATCCGCTTTGGTCAGTTCCTTGTTTACATTCCGATCTTCGCTCTGTTCTATTATCTGAACAACTCCAAGATCATGAGAGACCTGCGCACTGAAGCGACCTATGCAAAAGGCTTTAAAGGTTTTATCAGAAACTGGTTCACCAATTTCCTGCTGATGGCCGGTGGCGTTATGATAATCGTCTTGATCGAATACATACCGTTCTTTGCGGAAATCGGTCCGGGTGCTGACCTCTTATTCGGTTCAACTTTTGGCGGACCATTCATGTCGATCCTGATCCTGTTTGTGCCGCAGGTACTCTTCTTCTCGATCCTGTGCACCTACGCTTATCGCCTGACCGGTCGAGCCTACACCGGAGCGCTGCTGGCGGCAATGCTGGCCTGCTGGATTGTGACTGGCGGTTCTTCTATCCTTTAAACTGATTCAGCAGGCAATGCCTGCTGAGTTTTTTTATTCTCCGGTCGGAATCTTTTCGTTAAGACTTTTATTGCGATAGTTGATATTATTTCGCCTGCCGTATCCGCGCGATTGCCAGAAAGCGTTCGCCTGCTCATTGTCGGTAAACACCACACAGAAGATTTTCTGTATTCCTTCATTCCGCAGACTTTCTTCAGCCTTGTTCACTAAGGTACTGGCGATTTTCTGACGTTTATATTCTTCCCGTACACAAAGATGATGGATGATTCCTCTTCTTCCATCGTGGCCAGCCAGGATCGCACCGATAAGTTCTGCACCATCAAAAGCACCAAAACAGGATAAGGGGTTCCTTTGCAGATATCTGCTGATTTCTTCCTTGGAATCATCAATGGGATTTAAAGCCCTTCTGGTCTGTTCCTGGGAAAGCCAGAGTTCTTGAAGCGCTTCATAATCGTCTTCATCAATTATGCGATATATGATCTCGCTCATCTTATTTCTCTATCACAAAGGCCTGATAAGGATTAAGTCTGATGCTTCCCTGTCTCTTGGCATAATCACCGTAGTTATCAAGCAGCACTTCCCCATCATCAGCCCAATCAGGAAGTTTATAAGTTACTGT
>CADCOR010000147.1 GCA_902803055.1 uncultured Erysipelotrichaceae bacterium | reverse complement strand
GATTCTGATGAAGTCATCATTCAGAGTGTTATCGATATGGCTAAGAAACTTGACATCGATGTCATCACTGAAGGTGTCGAAGATATTGTACAGAAAGATTTCCTGCACAATGTAGGCTGTGATCGCCTGCAGGGATTCTTATACGACAAACCGCTTCCTAAAGATCTCTTTGAAAAAAGACTTCTGAAAGGAAAGTATGAAGTAGACTGAAGCTCATAACTGAGCTTTTTAAATTGCAAAGGAGAACAGCGATGATCTGTAAAGTTAATGACATTGAAATTTATTATGAAGTAAAAGGAAAAGGCCGCCCCCTTCTTATGGTGCATGGCAACAGCGAAGATCACAGCATCTTTGATGAAGCGAGCGAAATACTCAAGGAAAGTTTTACCGTCTATCTTCCCGACTCCCGGCAGCATGGCAAATCTACCAGATTAAAGGAAGACCTCCATTATGAAACGATCGCCGATGACTATCTCAAATTTCTGGAAGCACTTGATCTTCGTGATGTGGTGTTCTATGGTTTTTCCGATGGCGGTATCATCGGTCTGCTTCTGGCTTCGAAGACCGATCGCATTTCCCGGCTGATCATCTCCGGTGCCAACGTTACCCATGATGGTGTAAAGGATGGTCTGAAGATCCTGATCAAACTTTTCTATTTCTTCAGCAGAGATCCAAGGATGAAGATGATGCTGCAGGAACCCGACATCAGAAAAGAAGATCTTGAAAAGATCAGTGTGAAGACGACTGTCATTGCCGGCGAGAAGGACGCGGTCAAGGAAAGTGAGACCAGGTTCATTGCCGAGAGCATCCCCAGCAGCAAGCTCATGATTCTGCCGAAAGAGGAACACGGAACCTACATCGTACACAAGACAAAGATTGCCGACATCATCCTTAAGGAAATCGAAGAAGATCAATAATATTTCCCAGGTAATTTATAGCCTTCTCTGTACAATTGTGTTATTATTGCTTTTGTAAAAGTAAGGATCAGTAACTGTCTGAAATCTTGCAGAGAACTGCCGGCCGGTGCAAGGCAGCAGAGGAAGGACAGCGAATCTACCTTAAGTGATGTCTCAATAAGACACGTGGATCCGCGTTAAGGATAGAGTTAGAAATTAAGGTGGTACCGCGCAGCTGCGCCCTTGTCTATCACCTTTTTATTTTTCAAAGGAGAGATTATGATCGACATTAAATTAATCAGAGAAAATCCGGATCTGGTCAAGGACAACATCCGCAAGAAATTCCAGGAAGACAAACTGGTACTCGTTGATGAAGTCAAGAAACTTGATGAAGACTATCGCGCTTTGCGTACCACGGCTGATGAACTGCGCAGCAAGCGCAACAGCATCTCCAAGCAGATCGGTGCCCTGATGGGTCAGGGTAAGAAAGAGGAAGCTGAACAGATCAAAGCTGAAGTCAAAGAGATCGGCAACAAGATCGAAGAATGTGAACAGCAGGAACCGCTGCTTGAAGAAGAGATCAGAAAGAGAATGCTGGTGATTCCTAACATCATCGATGAGTCGGTTCCAATCGGTGTTGATGATTCACAGAATGTTGAAATCGAACAGTTTGGTACCAAGCGGGAATTCACTTATGAAATTCCTTACCATACCGACATCATGGAAAGCCTTGATGGTCTTGACCTTGATTCTGCCCGCAAGACTTCCGGCAATGGTTTCTATTATCTGACCGGTGATATCGCCAGACTGCACTCAGCGATTCTGGCTTATGCCCGTGACTATATGGTCAACAAAGGATTCACTTATTGTGTTCCGCCTTTCATGATCAGATCAGAAGTTGTTACCGGTGTCATGTCTTTCAAGGAAATGGAAAACATGATGTACAAGATCGAAGGTGAAGACCTCTATCTGATCGGTACTTCTGAACACTCCATGATCGGCCGCTTTATCGATACGATCAACGATGAAGCCAAACTTCCTTTGACCCTTACCTCCTACTCTCCTTGTTTCCGTAAGGAAGTTGGTGCGCACGGCATCGAAGAAAGAGGTGTCTATCGTATCCACCAGTTTGAAAAGCAGGAAATGATCGTCATCTGCAAGCCGGAAGATTCCATGAACTGGTATAACAGAATGTGGCGCTATTCGGTTGATCTGTTCCTGTCTTTGAATATCCCGGTTCGTACTCTGGAATGCTGCTCCGGCGACCTGGCTGATCTCAAGGTCAAATCCTGTGATGTCGAAGCGTGGTCACCAAGACAGCAGAAATACTTTGAGGTATGTTCCTGCTCCAACCTTGGCGATGCACAGTCAAGACGTCTCAAGATCAGAGTCAAAGGAGAGAACGGCAACTACCTGCCGCACACCTTGAACAACACAGTTGTTGCTCCGCCAAGAATGCTGATCGCTTTCCTGGAGAACAACTACAACGAAGACGGTTCAATTGACATCCCGGAAGCTTTGCAGCCATATATGGGCGGTCAGAAAAAAATCGTCAGAAAATAATCATCAACAGGGATCGTCATACGGCGATCCTTTTTATATGTTTCACGTGAAACATTCTATATATTAGAATAAAGATATGAAAGCTGTATTATTTGATTATAACGGAACTCTTATCGATGATGACGATATCAATGAAGAAGCCTGGCTGGCGACAATAGCTGAACTGTCACAAGGCAAGATCGACGGACGGGCACTCTATAGTGAATTTACCGGCATGCGGAACTTTCCTTTTGTAGAGGTCATCTTTCAAAAGCTTGACCTGCCCTATGATGAAGAAAAGATCATGTATTGGGCCAGACGCAAGGAGACACAGTATTACCATGTGATCAGCCGTCAGAAAAAAAGAGATCATCTCAAACCCGGAGCTGAAGAACTTCTTGACTGTCTGCGGGAAAGAAAGATGCCGGTCAATTTGTGCACGGCTTCTCTCGATGTGAATGTTGATTTCTATTTTGATTATCTAAAGCTTGACCGCTGGTTCGATCGTCAGCAGGTCGTCTATGATGATGGCGTATCCTATGACAAGAAAGACATGTATCTTGAAGGAGCCAGAAGACTTGGTGTCCAGACAAAGGACTGTCTGATCTTTGATGATTCCCCTGCTTCGATCAGAAAAGCAGTTGAAGCCGGCTGTGAGAACCTGGTCGTTATAAAAAAGGAAAGCAATCCCGATCTGCCGCAGATCCGTCAGCGGATCAGCGACTTCACCGAGTTTGATTACAGATTACTGGAACTATAAATGTTTCACGTGAAACATTGGAGCTGTTATGCGTAAAATTATCCCAATCATTTATCTGGTTCTGCTGTATATGATGGTCCTGCCTTTTGTTGTCTATATCGATCTCTATGAAAAGCTGTACAGTGATACGATAGCCCCGATCTACTTTGCGACCATTGTTGCCTTTGGACCGATAAGTGTGGCCTGGGCTTTCTATCTGTATAAAAAGGAAGATCTGAAAAATCTGAAGTTTGCCATGTGTCTGGAAACTTTCGGGCTGATCCCCTTCTATGTGATGTTGTCGCTGTTCTGGCTGATAGTGTTTGCGTTAAGCAATTCCAGTCAATCCGGAGAGGCCGTCCTTGGTCTGGCGACTTTGAGTCTTGGCTATGTGTTCATAAGCAACACCTTCTATGGCTTCAATTACGCAAGAGCTGCCAAGCGGAACCTCTTCTATAAAACAGCACCCTTTGTCTTTGTGCTGAATGTG
>CADCOR010000146.1 GCA_902803055.1 uncultured Erysipelotrichaceae bacterium | reverse complement strand
TCATCGTCAAGGTAGAATTCACCAACGATGTGGCCATCTTCCTCATAGACGACAACTTCCTTTACATAAGGCAGTCTCATCAGTTCCTGTTCGATCCCTTCCGGAGAGACATTCTCACCATTGGAGAGGATGATGAGATTCTTTTTTCTGCCGGTTATGAACAGGAAACCATCTTCATCGATCATGCCATAGTCACCGGTCTTGAACCATTCGCCATCAAAAGCTTCAGCTGTTGATTCAGGATCCTTATAATATCCCTTCATGACATTAGTGCCCGATACGAGGATTTCACCGGCTCCATCCTTATCCGGATCAGCTATCTTTACTTTGTTGCAAGGCAATATTTTACCGACACTGCCGAACTTGTAATCATGCGGACGATTAACCGCCACGACAGGTGAACACTCGGTGATGCCATAGCCATTAAGGATCTGGATTCCGAAATCATAAAAATCTTTTTCGATCTTGGTATCCAGACCAGCACCGCCGCAGATGATGACTTCCAGATTGCCGCCGAAACTGTCATGGATCTCTTTGAAGATTTCGCGGCGCTTATCAATGCCGATGCTCATCAGGAAGCGGCTCAGTTTCAGAGCAGCTTTTAATTTATTTTCCTTATTGTTTTTTCTGGCATTTACCCAGATGCCGTTATGAATCATTTCGATCATCATCGGGACGGCCGAAAGATTCTGCGGATGATTGTTCTGCAGATCCTTCATGATCCTGCGCATATTGGAACTGAAATGAACTGTTCCTCCGCAAAGGATGATGGCAAACATCGCTGATGCCCATGGGAAGGTATGATGCAGCGGCAGGAAGATCTGTGTATCATGTTCGACTACATGTTTGCAGCAGGAGACAGCGTCTGACATCAGATTATAATGGCTTAACATGACGCCTTTCATCGCTCCTGAAGTGCCGGAAGTAAATACTATCGCGGCCAGATCATCTTTATCGATAATCAGTTTATCGTAAGAATCATCACCGTTTTCGATCTTTTTTCTGCCTTCTTCAGCGAACTCATAGATATTCTCAGTAGGATAGCACTTTATCCCATCTTTAAGTTCTTCAACAAGATCTTTATCTTTTTTGGAATAGAATAAAGCCTTGCATTCGCATCTTTCGATCAATTCTATCTTCTCTTTATTGGAAAGATTTCTGTCTAAAGGCACAATGACATTGCCGCTGTTGATTATGGAGAAATAGCTGATAAACCATTCATTTGTATTTTCGCCAACCAGCCCGACATTGACTTTATTTATTCCTTCATCCAGAATAAAAGTTCCCAGCTGCTTGATGAGTTCAGAAAACTCCTTTGAACTGATGGGCTCATCGTTATCGTTGAAAAGGAATGGTTTATCACCACGACTTTCTTTGCCATATTCAACCAGTTCTCTTAACGTTTTTATATCTGGCATCTCGTAATAAGGATACGGTCCGTTTTTCATTTCCAACTACCTTCTTACTTTTATTCTACACTTTTCAGTGATTCAACCATATCTACTTCTCTGAGCGGTTTCCTCATGAACATAAGAACGATGATCGTAAATACGATCGTGATGATCATGGCGTAGATGTAGGAAACAAACTTGATCCTGTTTCCGTACATGATCATTTCGATATTCAGAACCGACATGATGAACTTATGTTCAACGATGCCAATCGGAATGCCGACAACGCAGCCAATCAGAGACAGTAAGATTATCTCCTTAAATATATACGTATTAACTTCACGGTTGTTAAAACCTAAGACCTTTAATGTCGCAATTTCTCTGATTCTTTCCGAAATATTGACCTGTGTCAGGTTGACGATGACCACAAAGGCCAATGAACCGGCTACCAGAATGATAACGATGATGATCAGATTCAAAGCGTCGATCAGCGTTCCGTATTTTTGCATAGACTCAGAAGTGCTCGACATATTCGCGAAGCCTTCAAAAGTCTTTATTTCCGGATACAGGTCATAGTCCTCATCGACCTTGATCGTAATCTTGTTGTAATCAAGCTCTTCATCAAAAACGTTCTTATAGAGATCTTCAGACATGAAAACATAATGCTGGAAATACATTTCGCAGATATTGCTTATGGTGACATCCTGCTTGATCCTGCTGCCGGATTCGATGGTTATGGTATCACCTTTTTTCAGATTGTGATTCTTGGCAAATTTTTCTGAAACGATAACTCCGTCGTTTCCGATCTTGATCGGCGTCTTCTTATCGGTTTCTCTTAAATTGAACATGTTCTGCGATTCTTTAGGATCGATGACGATCGTGTTGGCGGTAGCTTCCTGTCCATCCAGATAGACTCTTGTCACATAGGTTCCATATTCAACTGCCTGTTTCACATGTGGATTGCTGTTTAGTCTTTCCAAGGCAGATTCAACATATTCAGAACCTTCAAAGGTAACTGCATAATCATAATTAAAGATGTCTCTGCTTTGAACATAGACGACATCGCTGACTGAATCCTTGATGCCAAAGCCCATGATCAGCAAGCCTGCACAGCCGGCGATACCGGCGATCGTCATCAGGAAACGGGATTTATAGCGGAAGATATTTCTAGCCGTGATCTTGGAAGTGAAAGAGAAAGCGTTCCATAAGAACGTGATCTTTTCGATCATCAGCTCTTTGCCCTTCTTCGGTGCCACCGGTCTCATCAATGAGGCTGGAGTATCCTTGATAATATTGTTGACAACAAAAGCCGTAATGCCGCATATCAGACCTGCAAAAGATCCAACTGAAAGAAGCAGGTTCTTAATCGGGAATGCTACTTTGATCTTTGGCAGATAATAAGCCATGCGCCAGGTATTATAGATTACTGACGGGAACAGCATCTGTCCAACGATCGAGCCGATGATGCCGCCGCATAAAGATGCCAGCAAAGCATAGGTCACATACTTGCCGATGATCTGGGCATTGGAATAGCCCAAAGCGACATAGATACCGATCTGACCTCTTTGTTCATCAACCAGACGTTTCATGGTT
>CADCOR010000145.1 GCA_902803055.1 uncultured Erysipelotrichaceae bacterium | reverse complement strand
ATTCCGGGTCTCTGCACATTTTTTTCATCATTCCGGATCAATTATGCCCACCTGATGTGTCACTGATCACTACTTTCCCCTCACCATCTAACAGAGGTGTGATGCCGCCAACAAAATTGCCGTTTTGTCAGGTCAGATAGTTGACACCGGTCTCTGTGTCTACGAGGTTCAGACGTTTGCCTTCATATTTGAACAGATTGCCTTCTCTGAATACTTCTGCGAATCTCTTTTTGTTTCTTGCCATTAATATTTCCTCCAAAAGATCATTTCTTTCTAAAAATAAAAGATATCCTCAAATTTTTTATCCAAAGCGATCGCCAGGATATAGGCCAGCTTGGCTGTCGGTTCATACTGACCGGTCTCAAGCGAGCTGATCGTGTTTCGTGAGACACCAACCATATCAGCAAGTTCCTGCTGGGAGATATTCATCTCCTTGCCAAGTATACTTGTCAACAGTTATCTTGTTTTTTATTACGTATAGCTTATAATTTTCTTTAGGAGACCAGACTAATATGACATTTTTTAACAAAGATACAAGCAGAAAAAGAAAAAGTTATCTGTTCGACAATGAAGAAGTTTATCTTGATGCCAACCGGAAAAAGACCGGTACATCCAGAAAGAGTTTTTTTGACCGCAACAAAACTCTTTACTTTGACAGCAATGGCAAGAAAGTCGGCTATTCCAGGCCTGCATTCTTTGATCCCAAAAAGACTGTCTACTTCGATGAGAATGGCCACAAGATAGGTACATCCCGTAAGAGCTATCTCAACGATAAAGACGAAGTGTACTTTGATGCCAAAGGCAATAAGATCGGGGTCGAAAAAGAAGCGTTCTTTATTAAAGGCGAAAAAGTCTTTAAGAGATATAATTAACACATCTGTTTCTTCAGAAACATCATCACAGGGCGTAAAGCCCTTTTTAAATTACTCTGATGAATTACTTCATTTAAATTTCTTATTGAATTCACATTGAGTTCAGATTGGTTTTGTATTATACAGGCAGACAAGGAGTAAAGTATATGAAGAAGATTATATTGACTGTATTAAGCATTATGTTATGTCTGAGCATGGCTGGCTGTTCCAATAACAGCAGCCGTGAAGAAAGTGAAACCGAATCATCGGTACCGGTTGAAGAAATCGTTGTTGATGAATCATCTCTTCCGGATAAGGACAGCATCACAATCAATGAAACATATAAATCGGAAGCAGATGGTGAACACGCCATCGCAGCTGATGGCGAAACCGTTTCGTATAACAATATCAAGGTTGAAAAAAGCGGTGATTCATCCGGAGATGAAGCCGACTTCTATGGTGAAAACGCAGCTGTCTTTGCCAGCAACGCAGCAACCCTGAACCTCGACAGTATCGTAGTTGAAACTGCCGGTACACACGCCAATGGCGTCTTCAGCTATGGTGAAGGCACAACCGTCAACATCAGCAATTCCGTAATTGAAACAAGCGGCAACTGTTCCGGCGGTCTGATGACTACAGGCGGGGGCACAATGAATGCCACAAACCTGAACATCCACACGACCGGCAATTCTTCCGCCGCGATCAGATCAGATCGTGGAGGCGGTATTGTCAACGTTACTGAAGGTTCCTACATCACCGATGGCAAAGGTTCACCTGTCATCTACTCCACAGCTGATATCACCGTTTCAGATGCCTATCTGGAATCGACATCCTCACAGGGTGTCGTTGTCGAGGGACAGAACAGCGTGACTTTGAACAATGTTGAGCTTGTTGCCAGCAATGTCTCAAAGAACTCTGATAAATCGGATTATTATCAGGCCGTCATGATCTACCAGTCAATGTCCGGCGATGCCGATGAAGGTCTGGCTTCCTTCACGATGAAGGATGGTTCATTATTAAACAAGAATGGTGACATCTTCTTTGTGAACAATACCGTAGCTGAGATCTCACTTGAAAATGTCACGATCACCAATCAGGATTCTAACGGCGTCTTCCTGAGAGCAGCTGCTGCCGGTTGGGGAACAGAAGGATCCAACGGCGGTCATGTGACGATGAATCTCAAGAATCAGATGCTTGAAGGAGATATGATCGTCGATGATATCTCTACACTTAATCTCTATCTGAGCGACAGCTCTTCATACAGCGGAGCCATCAATCAGGAAAACAGCGACGGTCAGATCTATGTAGAAGTTGAAGAAGGATCGAAATGGACGCTTACAGCTGATTCCTATATCACTTCATTGACCTGCAGTGCCGATAGCATCGATCTCAACGGCCATAAGCTTTATGTCAATGGTGTTGAATATACGGCCTCAACTGCCAGCCAAGGTGAAGCGATTGTCGTCGAACTTTCTTCTTCTGCCCATGGCGACAGACCGGAAATGCCAAATGATGGCGGCGAAGATCACAAGCCAGGCGATGGAAAACAGCCACCGGAAAAACCTCAGCATTGATTGTCGGCACATCATCTGTTACTCTCTATCATAATCTGTCCACCTGCCAAGCAGGTGGCTCTTTTGTTTCGCACACTTTGTGTGCTCCGCTGTCCACTAGGACGAAGTAAAACAACGCTGATCGATTTGTCAGCGTTGTTTACATTTTATATACAGTTAACTGTGTTTATTTGATAACTCCGGTCTGTGTGAGTATTTCTCTGATATTGCTTACCGGGATTATTTCGATATTGTCTTTGACCTCTTTGGCGACATCCTTGAGATCTTCGGTATTTTCAACCGGAATGAAGACTTTCTTGACGCCGGCTCTTTGCGCAGCCATAAGTTTTTCCGGCAGACCGCCGATCGGGGTAACCGAACCTCTTAAGGCAACTTCACCTGTCATCGCAATATGCGGATCAACACTTCGGCCGGCCAGCAGCGAAGCTAATGCTGTCGTCAGGGTCACACCCGCTGATGGTCCGTCTTTTGGCACGGCACCCGCCGGCACGTGAATATGCAGGTCGCTGTTTTTGAGTTCTTCAGCCTTTTCCGGATAAAGTTCCTTGACCAGACTCAAAGCGATCATCGCCGATTCCTTCATGACATCGCCAAGCTGACCGGTTATCACCAGTTCGCCTTTGCCTTTTGTAAGCAGCGTCTCGATATACAGTATCTCACCGCCTACCGGTGTCCAGGCCAGACCCGTGACAACACCAGGCTTGCTTTCTTCCAGAACCTGTGAATGATGGATCGGATGACCCTGCATCTGTTCGTGGACTACTTCGCTGTTTACCAGCACTTTATCTTCCGGATTTTCCGAGACCCTGACGGCCAGAGAGCGGCAGAGATTATCGATCTGTTTTCTTAAACCACGAACACCGGCCTCTTGCGTATATTCACTGATCAGCACATTGATGGCTTCATCTTCAAATTCCATCTGCTTTTCTTCAATACCGTTTGCTTCCATGGATTTAGGAATCAGGTGTTTTCTGGCGATCGCAAATTTTTCTAATGGCGAATAGCCATTGAACTGGATCACTTCCATACGGTTAAGCAGTGGTTCTGGTATCGTATCGATCGCATTGGCCGTACAGATAAACAGGACATCGGAAAGATCATAAGGCACATTCATGTAGTGATCGGTAAAGGTATTGTTCTGTTCCGGATCAAGCACTTCCAGCAAGGCACTGGCTGGTGAACCGTTGTAGGAAGCTGAAAGCTTATCTACTTCATCAAGCACCATGACCGGATTGGAGACACCGGATTTTTCAATGCCATCCATGATCCTGCCCGGCATTGCGCCGATATAGGTACGGCGATGTCCTCTGATATCTGATTCATCATGCACACCGCCCAGTGATACTCTGACATATTTGCGGCCTAAAGCCCGCGCAATCGATTTGCCGATGCTGGTCTTGCCCGTACCGGGTGCCCCGACGAATAACAGGATCGAACCGGACTGCTGCTTCTTGAGATTCATGACCGCGATCTGCTGGATGATTCTCTCTTTTACCTTATCAAGGCCATAGTGATCTTCATCAAGAATCGTTCTCGCTTTCTTTAGATCGATATGCTGAGCCTCTTCCTTTTTCCAGGACAGAGAAGTCACGAACTCCAGATAGTCATAAAGAATTCCCGATTCAACTGACTGCTGTCCTTCCTGTCTTAAGCGGTTCAGTACTTTCTGTGCCTCTTTGCGGGCTGTTTCATTCATGCCGGATTCAGCGATCTTCTTTTCAAACTTCTGAATATCACTGATATTTTCCGGATGCATGTCATCAAGTTCCTTCTGCAGATGTTCCATCTGTCTCTTGATCGCCTGTTCGCGATACATCTTCTGATATTCCTTGTTCTGTGAGCTCGCTGCTTCATTGGTAATTCTGCCGACTTCCAGGAAATCATAAAGGATCTCTTCGATCTTCTCTGTCCTGCTTCTTAAAGAATCTTCGCATAAAAGATCATAGCGCTGCTTGTTGCTTAACTTAAGCCATGGCGAAACCATCGCCGCTGCTGCAAAGATCGAATCGACCTGTTTGATGTAGAAATCAAGTGACTTGCCCCATTCAAAACCCGAAGCAAATCTGCGCATCTCATCAATGATATCGTCGCGCTTGGTTTCAAGTTCTTCCTCGCTGATATCTATTTCATCATTTCTGCGCGAAACCGAAAGCTTGATCGTGTGATCCGGATTGATGAAAACATTCTCCAGATTGACCCGATACTGCAGTTTGATACCGACATAGCCTTCAGCCGAAATATCCGCGATATATCCCACGATGCCAATCGGATAGAAAGATTCTTCCTCGAGCTGTTCAACACTTAATTTATCTTTGGCTACGATCATGATCACTTTTTCATTCAGAGCCAAAGCTGAACTCTTTGAAAGTCTGCTCAGTTCTCTTTTTTCCAGATAAACGGTCGCTTCAGGCAAAAGAAGCATATTGTATACAGGTATTACTATCATATTTAAATTCCTCCTAGAGTGCTAATGAAAGCCTCTTTTCATTGTTTTTCTTGAAGATGGAAATCTCCTCTTCGTCATAACCTATTTCCAGTGAGCTGTTATCGATAATGATCGGTCTTTTCAGGATACTTGGGTTTTCCCTGATAAAACTTACCAGATCACTTAATTTCATCGTTTCGATATCTCTGTTTCCTTCCTTGATGATCTTCGAACGATTGGAAATCAGATCATCACTGCCGTTTTCACTTCTTTCAAGAAGATATCTGATCTCTTTATCATTCAGTCTGGTGTATTCCAGCTTTTTCTCGATAAAGGGCAGATTGTTTTTCCTCATATACTCTTTCGCTTTGCGGCAGGAACTGCAGCCGGCTGATGTGTACATTACTATCATTCTGGACCTCCTTTTTTATTAAATGAGCATTCATTTATTAAATTACGATTTTATATCCCTGAATATTTCAGGGATGTTGACGTTAATAGATCAAAGCATTCTGCAATAGTTCTATGAGTTCATCAAGACCTTCCTGACGATCAGGATAATTGCGGTGATTGAACGCAAAGAATTTGATCGGGGCAAACAGCACTGCCACCATGTTCTGATCGGAACAGCTTCTGATCAGTCCTCTTTCCTGATAGGCATGGATGGTTCTTAACAGCTCAGGGCAGCAATCGGTCTGGGTGACGCATTCCTGCAACGCCGGATTTGAAGAACACTGTTCAACAAAGGAGAAGGCTTCTTCATGATCCAGAGCATAATTGTAGGCTGAACGCACGATCGTCTCGATCAGATCTTCGGCTGACATATCAGGAATGAGCTTGTCGGTCATATGGAAGTATGACTGATGTGCATATTCACTGAAAACCGCCGAAAGCATCTCTTCCTTATTTTCATAATAGACATAGATCGTAGCCGGTGAAACGCCAGCCGCTCTGGCGATTTTGGCAACCGAACAGCCATCGATCCCCTCTTTCAGGGTCACATTGACGATCGCTCTTTTGATTCTTTCCAGCTTGTCAAAATCCTTAGTTCTCATAAAACCTCACAGTATTATTATTAAATGAACGTTCAGTTATGTCAATTATGATGCTCAAAAGACAGTTATTCATGTTTTCTGATTTAATTGCTGCCAGTTTAAAAAAGCTGACGAATTATTAAACTGTACCTCCTGTTTTTCTATACTCATTATTTCTTCGGCTGATAACAGAGCCGATAATCATATGTCTAATCGATAATTCTCCCATCTTTTTCCATTTCATCAATTTGTTCAGAGATCTCATCATATATTTTCTTTATCTGCCATGGTATCGAAAGTCTGAAGCCTATAAGATAGTCATCATCATAAGGTTTGTAGATTCCATACTCCTCAACAATAAGCTGACGTTTCATCTTAAGCTGAAATGCGCCATTGATCCGTCTGATATCTTTTTTAACATCCGCTATTTCAATATAGAAATCAATTGACCATGGCATGCCAAGAAATTCATCAGCGTGGTGATCATCATTGAGTCTGAAGCCATTTTCTTTTGCGATTCTTCTTATTTCGCTGTCTTCCTTCAATCCTATTTCAAAATCCTTTCCCTCTTCGTATATACCGCATTCCTTTGCCAGATCAACTGTTCTGCAGTTTTCACCAATATGATTTTCCAGATATTCAGCAAGTTTCTTCTCACTTATTTTCATTGTTATACCCCTTTCGTTTCAGCATCACCATAATAGGACAGTGCCTGTGCTAAAAAAACGACT
>CADCOR010000144.1 GCA_902803055.1 uncultured Erysipelotrichaceae bacterium | reverse complement strand
GTGATCTTGCCGAAGGCGGCATATTGGCCATCAAGGTGCGGGGCATCTTCATGCATGATGAAGAATTGTGAAGATGCAGAGTTGGGATCCATCGTCCTGGCCATTGATAAGACTCCGCGGGTGTGCTTCAGCTCATTGACAAAGCCATTGGACAGGAATTCACCTTTGATGTTCTTTTCGGAACCGCCCATACCAGTACCGGTCGGATCACCGCCCTGGATCATGAAGCCTTTGATGACCCGGTGGAAGATGATGCCGTCAAAGAATTTCTGTCTGATCAGTTCAGTGAAGTTGGCGACGGTTTCCGGGGCTATGTCCGGATATAGTTCGGCTTCCATTTCCTGGCCGTTTTCCATGATGATTCTGATTCTGATATTTTCCATTTTTTGTTAACCTCAATATCATTATTTTAACATTTCAGGTTATAATAATTTCATATATTTTTCTGGGGGTGGCTATATGAATGAATATGTGCAGGAAGTAATCAATTACGTAAAAGACAAATATGCCGATCAGCCTGAATTCGTTCAGACGGTCCAGGAGGTACTGACTTCGATTGCACCGGGCATTGACGCTCATCCGGAATATGTTAAAGCCAATCTGCTGATGCGCATGGTAGAACCGGAAAGACTGTTCCGTTTCAGAGTCGTCTGGAGTGATGACAAGGGCAAGATCCATACCAATGTCGGTTATCGCTGTCAGTTCAATGGAGCGATCGGGCCGTATAAAGGCGGTCTGCGTTTCAAGAGTAATGTCAATGAATCACTGATCAAATTCCTGGGTTTTGAGCAGACGTTTAAAAACTCCTTGACCGGTCAGCCGATCGGCGGAGCCAAAGGCGGCAGTGATTTTGATCCGGCTGGCAAGTCTGATCAAGAGATCATGTCTTTCTGTCAGAGTTTTATGACAGCCTTATATCGTTTCATCGGACCGGATATCGATGTGCCGGCTGGTGATATCGGCGTTGGCGGCCGGGAGATCGGCTATCTCTATGGACAGTACCGTCGTCTTAAAGGTGCTTTTGAAAATGGCGTGATCACCGGCAAAGGTCTTTCCTATGGCGGTTCTCTGATCCGTCCGGAAGCCACAGGCTATGGAGCTATCTATTATCTTGAAGAAGTACTAAAGCACGAAAACGACACCTTAAAAGGCAAACGCATTGCGGTATCAGGCTATGGCAATGTGGCCTGGGGCATCATGAAGAAAGCCGAACAGCTCGGTGCTAAGGTTACTTATATGTCGGGTTCAGCCGGTTATATCCACGATGAAGCAGGCATCATGGGTGAAGAAAAACTTAATTTCATCCTGAAACTGCGTGAAAGCAATTCCAAGGATCTCAAATCCTATGCGGATCGTTTCAATTGCGAGTTTGTTCCGAAAGAAAAGTTCTGGGGCGTCAAAGATGTAGATATCTACATGCCTTGTGCAACACAGAACGAAGTAGGCATGGAAGAAGCAAAGAAGATCGTTGACTCGGGTGTCAAATATTATCTTGAAGTATCCAATATGCCAACGACCAATGAAGCGATTGCCTATCTTAAGCGCCACGGTGTGATCATCGCCCCATCAAAAGCTGTCAATGCGGGCGGCGTCGGTGTCTCAGCACTGGAGATGTCGCAGAACTCAGAAAGGCTGAGCTGGAGCGAAGAGGAAGTTGATGAAAAACTAAAATACATGATGGTCAGCATCTACAACAAATCTGTTGAAGCAGCCGTACGCTATGGGCTTGGCTATGATCTTATCGCCGGTGCCAACATTGCCGGTTTTGAGAAAGTTGCACAGGCCATGTATGAACAGGGAACCTTCTGATGAGTGAGTTTGTCAGACTCGCGCAGTATTATTTTGAGGAGCGCTTCTATAACTGTTCAGAAGCCATCATCAGGGCAGCCAATGATTATTATGATCTGAAGATCGCTGATGATGATCTGCTGCTGTTCGGCGGCTATGGCGGCGGCATGTTTTCCGGAATGACCTGCGGCTGTTTAAGTGCCGCGGCTGCGATCATTTCAAAAATGAACGTTAAGGAAAATGCCCGCAAAGAGAAGGAAACTCTAAGACCGCTGGTGCAGAAGATGGTCAGAAATTACAGAGAGCATCTTGGCGGTACAGGCTGTACTGAATTGAAACCCAAGTATTACAGCAAAGAAAAAGCCTGTTTAAAGACCGTACTGCTTTCAGCAGAGATCATTGAACAGACTATTAATGAAATAAATAAGCAGGATTGATCTCCTGCTTAGTTTTTGTTTAAGGCGTCTTTGAAGACGTAGTATTTCTGATAGATGAATTCGGTTATCAGGTTGATGGCCATATTTATCAATGTGACGACATAATCATTCCAATGTAATGTGCCAGTCAGATAATTGCCTAGCAGCGTGCTTGATGGTGTAAAAACGAGATAGTAGGCAAAGACTTTGGCCATGGCAAGCGGGACATTGGAAGCTGATTCGAAGGTGAAGTTGCGGTTGAGCGTGAAGTTCCAGAGTACCGATAAGATCAGCGAGATCAGATAGGATGGCCACCAGCCCATTCTGATCACATCGTTGAATAAAGCAAATGAGCCCAGCTGGATAATTCCGGCGGATGCAGAGAATAAGACGAACTTGAGCGTCTGGATCAGATCTTTTTTATTCATGATATATGCGCTTGTGTGCCTCCTTTAATATAGCTTTCATATTTTCATAGGTTAATGTAGTTAATGCTTCGGCATAAGGAAGCAGTTTTGTGTCATTTACTTCGCTTTCCTGTTTCTTGACTGTCTGATTTTCATAAGCGGCAAGATAATAGTAAACTATCTTATTGCTGCCGTCAGGCAGTACGTATTCAAGTGTCCGCAGGAAACTGTCATCGATTTTCACTTCAAGGCAGACTTCTTCTTGAATTTCTCTTTCAGCCGCTTTTAGCGGCGTTTCATTTTCCTCGAGATGGCCTTTGGGGAAACCCCAGTCACCATCATAATTCTCGATCAGAAGATAATAGGGTTCATCATTGATCAGAGTATAGACGATGGCTCCGGCACTTATCTCAGTCATATAAATTATTATAATTGAAACATCGTTTTTTACACATTAAAACAAGAATGATATGAAACTGCTGATGCTGATAAACTCACATTCAGGTCTTCGCAATTCCAAGGCCAAACTGCTCGATGTCATTGATATTTTCTGTGCTCATGGCTATACAGTTACGGCTTATGTAACGCAAAAGAATAATGATGCCTATGAATATCTGATGAAAAACAGAGT
>CADCOR010000143.1 GCA_902803055.1 uncultured Erysipelotrichaceae bacterium | reverse complement strand
TCAAAGGCCATCTTCTTGCCTTCCAGTTCAATATTTTTAGCCGTAAGCTGTTTAACCTGTTCTTTAAGTTTAGCTATTTCATTAAGAAGCTCCTGAACATTATCTTCCATGATCTGATAATCTTCAAGCACACTATCTAAAAAAGAATCCACTTCGTTTGGTGAATAGCCCTTAAAATCAACGTTAAACTCTTTGTTGAGAATTTCTTCCGGAGTCAAATTTAACTGTTCCATATTTATCTCCTATAAAAAATAATAACTTAAAAAAATACTATATTCAAGTAAACTAGCGTTTCAATTATCATTATTATATAATTATCTAAGGTGAAAAGATGAAGTATCCTAACAGCAACAGAGTTTATACCAGACCAAAAGAGTCAGCTGCTCACCGTGGCATGTCTCTCGAGGAAGATATAAACAGGTCTAACCGTTATTATCTGTCTCATGATATCGCGGTTATTCACAAGAAACCCACGCCGATCACAATCGTCAAAGTGGATTATCCGAAAAGAAGTGCTGCCAAGATCACTGAAGCCTACTTCAAGCTGGCTTCAACTACTGACTACAATGGGATATATTTGGGGAAATATATCGACTTTGAAGCCAAGGAATGTGAGTCTGAAACCTCCTTTCCCTTCTCATCGATTCACGAACATCAGATCAGACATCTGTCTGATGTGCTTAGACACGGGGCAATAGCCTTTATTATCTTGCGCATGTGTGCATATGATAAAGACTTTCTAATTAAAGCTAAGGATTTTATCGAATTCTACAATTCAACCAGAAGGAAATCGCTTCCTTATGACTGGATTAGAGAAAACGGTTTTGAAATAGCCTCCGGCTATCTGAAACCATGTGACTATCTCGAAGTAGTAGAAAGAGTCTTTGGACTGCAAGGTGATTTATGAGCAAGAAAACAACACAGAAGAAAAAGAAAATCAACACCACAAATCTATGGGCGCTGATCGTATCCATCATCGTCATCATGGCTTTGATATGCCTGGTTGTAGGCATTGTATTCATCGCAACGATGCTTTCCAACAAGCCGACACTCAATGTTTCGGATTTTGATCAGGCTGAATCGTCAATAGTTTATGACTCCAGGGGTGATGAGATCGCTAACCTCGGCACTGTCATCAGACAGAATATTGAATATGATGAAATTCCTAACTGTGTAATTGATGCTTTTGTCGCTATCGAAGACTCCCGTTATTTCGAACACAACGGTTTTGATGTGCCCCGTTTTACTAAAGCCATTTTAGAAAATCTGCGTTCTTTATCATTTGGTCAGGGCGGTTCCACCTTTACCATGCAGTTAGTCAAGAACACCTACTTCGTCAATGATGAGACCGGTGAAAATGCTGCCCGTTCAGGTGCATCCGGCATCAGAAGAAAGATCCAGGAAATTGCTCTGGCCTTTGAACTTGAAGAAGCTAAATCAAAACAGGATATTTTTGAATCCTATGTCAATAAACTGAATTTCGGCGGATCCAACAACATCCGCGGTATTCAGAAAGCTGCCCAGTATTACTTCGGCAAGGATCTTAAGGAAGTAAACCTTGTTGAAGGCGCCATGCTGGCAGGCGTTATCAACGCTCCAAACTATTACAATCCTTTCTACAACCTTGAAGCCGCACAGGAAAGACTGACTGAAGTTTTATATCAGATGAACAATCACGGATATATCTCCAAGGAAGAGTATGAACTTGCTAAAGCGGTCAGAATCGAGGATCTGTTAAGCGATCCTTATACAAATAAAACTGAAGGAGAAGGAATTCCTTATCAGGCATATATCGATCAGGTCGTTTCTGAATGTATTTCGATAACTGGTTTAGATCCATATTCTACAACCATGCATATCTATACCTATATGAATAGAGATATTCAGCAGGAAATGGATGATATTCAGGCTGGCAAAATGGACGAAGAATATCTGACCTTCCCTGATCCATATTTTGAAGTTGCCTCTGTCTGTATCAAGAACTCAACCGGTGAAGTCGTCGGTATCTTAGGCGGCAGAAATTACGCCAATGGCGGACAGCTACTGCTTAATCATGCTACTGAGCAGTACAAGCAGCCTGGTTCAACGATCAAACCGATCCTTGACTATGCCCTCGCTTTTGAAAACCTCGGCTGGGCTACCGACCATGTCCTTACAGACAGGCCAATGTATCTTGATGCTACTGACAAGATCCTGGTCTACAACGACTCCGGTACTTACGTTGGCGATGTAACGCTTAAGCAGGCTTTAGGCAATTCGATCAACACCTGTGCAATCCAGACCCTTCAGCAGGTTCTGGATGCCAAGAAATATGAATATGTTGTGAACTATGCACAGTCTTTAGGCTACGACTTCACGCTTGAAGACTTCAACGTACAGTATGCAGTTGGCGGTACGACCTGTGAAGTTACGCCATATCAGCACGCTGCTGCCTATGCGGGATTGATGAATTATGGTTTATATACTCCGCCTCATACGATCTCGCGTATCGAATTTACCAATGGCAAATCCCCTATTACGCCTAAGTATTCTTCAACACAGATCTTATCGGAAGCAGCTGCCTTCTTAACTTCTGAGCTGATGTATTCCAATGTTCAGAACTATGGCGGTTCTTACTCATTTGTCAAAACTGATGAATACCCGGTATATGGCAAGACAGGTACAACCGACTTTGGTGTATCAGGTGCTGAATTCGGCATTCCTAATGGCGCCATCAAAGATGGCTGGTTGGTAGCCGCAACAAGCGATTATACAACCTGTACCTGGGTTGGCTATGAAAAAGCCGTCATCGGCCAGCAGTCGTATATAACAAAAGATTATTATTACAATGATAGACCTCAAGGAAAGATTGCCCATCTTATTCTAGATGCAGCATTTAAATACGGTGGTTCTACTCCAACCAAGCTGACTCAGCCTTCGGGAGTAACTTCAATTACACATGTAATAGGAACCTGGCCATATGCCGCTTTCTCTGACGGAATGGATCCATCATTGCGTACGACAGGTTTAATCAAATCAGATGCTGTTAAACTTGTTGGCTTGGCTACACCGTCTGTTGATAACATTTCATCTGATATCAAAGTTGAACTCGATGGCGGTTCAGGATATTTACGAATGAAATGGCCGACATATCCAGATGAATCCAAGCTCAAAGATGCGAGCAACGTTAAAGACATTTCTTTAAGAAATTCAAATGGTGAAGTAATTGTTGCCGCAAGCGGAACAAGTCTGTTCTCATTCTCAAAATTATATGGTCCAATCAAATATATGGCTGATATCACCGTATCAGGTACAAATAACAATACACAGCATATTGCGAGTGATACCAATGAGGCTTCAGCCAATCTGTCAGTCTCACCGGGAGATAAGGTACACGTTGATATGTATTACGCCTACGAAACTGGTAATTTCAAATCAAATGTTGTTTCTGCCGATCAGACTGTTACAGCATACCTGACTTTGCCGTCTGCAGGATATTCTAAAGCAGATCTGGAAAACTGGTGTGCAAATAATCCATTTGCGACATTGACAACAGCAAAGAAAGACGACAATCATCCAGCTGGTTCGTTTACGATGGTAGATTCAAATGGTGTAACGCATAATTATGGAGAACAGTTGACTATCAACAACAGTTCATTGCGTCTCACAATCACCTACTATACAGAACCTGATCATAGTCTTTCGATTATTGCAGTAACTTCTGAAGATCATAAATCAGCCAAACTGACAGTCCAATATGATTCTGACAGCAAATGGTCAGGATGGAATATCACCGGTGATTCTTCTCCATTTAATATATCAGGTACGGATAACGAAGAGCTCTCTATTCTGGTAGCCGGTACAGAAGGATCAATTACGGTTTACGCTAATACAGATAATAAGCAGGCTTCTGCAACTGTTTCCATAAACAGCGAAGATCAGACATTAAGTGTGGTAACTAACTGATAATAAAGCCCGAATACAATCGGGCTTTTCTAATACCATGGATAAAAGAAAAGGCAATTACTGCCTTATTTCTTTGTTTCAAATCCCTGAATATCAATATTGATCTTCTTGCATTCAACACCAGTCATCAGGAGGATGCTCTCTTTTATTTCGTCCTGTATCTTATTGCACAGTTTAACGATATCTACACCCTGTTTGACTCTGATGGATATATCAAGCAAAAGATCGCCATTCTTATTGAACTTGCAGGAAACAAATTCTGAATCCTTTTTGGTCGGATAGATATTCTTGATGCCATTACAGCATATAGCCGCAATATCCTGGAATGCTTTGTCTGAGATCGTATATGATCCAATTTCGTTTTTGATAACTTCCATAACTGTAATTACCTCAAAAAGATTATATCATTGTTCTGATGGTGATATCCAAATAATTAAGTACTATTAGGCCTATTCTGTTCTGTTATCTAATAATTTCTGTTTCTTAAGCCCTTGGGATATTTATTTTTCAAGGAACCATTGCTGCTTTTCACAAAACCCAATGGAAAACCTTTATAAGTGACAAGATAATAATGTTTATCGAGCTGCTTTCTGATCTCATTCCCGCTGATGAAAATATCATATTCTTTATCGGATAAATCATAGCGGTAATTGAAATAAGACATAAGACTATCAGCTCGGTAAAGATTGTGACTGGGTTCAAATCTTTTGTTTATCACTTCACCAAGATAAATACCATACTTTAATACATTTCTTTTCAGATCTGGCAAAGGTTCGAGCGAAAGATAATAATGATCATTATTCTTATAAAGATAATATTCATTTATTGAAAGATTATCGCTGATAAAATCATCCACAAGTTTTTCTTTGACCGGTTTGAGCATCCGCAAAGAAATGTCTGCACAAGTACCCTTTTTAAGCATCAAGGCAAAAAACTGCCCTTCGGTATCATACAATGGAGACAATTTAACTGTCCCTTTCAGTTTGGAAGATGATTGAATATCTATATTAACTAATTCCATATCAGGATAACGTTCAAGAAAAGATTCAATCTGATCTTCATCTTCCTCAAAGGCATAAGTACAGGTTGAATAGATCAGCTGCCCGCTTGGTTCAAGGATCCTATAGGCATCATCAAGCAGAGATGACTGCAGTTCCGCAAGTGATCTGATATTAGTCAAAGAAGAAGTATCTAAAATTTCCGGATATTTGCGGATCATCCC
>CADCOR010000142.1 GCA_902803055.1 uncultured Erysipelotrichaceae bacterium | reverse complement strand
TTGATCTGACCAACAGCACAGATTCTGAAGAAGGCCGTTATCAGACATTAAGAAACTTTGATCCTGATGATCGCTGGTATAAGGCGATGCTGACAGATCCGGAGTTTACAGCTTTGCTTAAGCAGCGCTGGTCTTTATTCAGAGCTGATCTGCTTGATATCATCGCTGATGGCGGACTGATCGATCAGTACTATCAGGAGAATAAAGCCTCACAGGCTGATGACTTTGCGTTCTGGTTTGAAGGTGAAAACGTCTATCAGGAAGAGATCATAGATTTCAAGAAAAGGATAGCTTACCGCATCAATTGGGTCGATGATCATTTTGATGAGCTGAATGATATGATCCATAGCGTAAAGTGTGTTGTCGATGGCAATGTTTTCAGCAAGAACTTCTATTTGATTCATGATTACGTGTTCCTCGATACACCGCAAAAGGAAGGCTGCATCTTTGTCGGCTGGCTTGATGAAAAAGGAAATGTAATCGAAGAAGTAGAAGATCTCAGTTATGATCGCGTTTTTACCGCTTCATTTATTAATAAGAAAGATGCTTCCAAAGCCGATGAGATCTATTTTGAAAGAAAAGAAGTCTATGGTTTGCCAGGAGATCATCGCTGGGCGAGATACACGCTCTTCCCGGAAGATGCTTTAGACAAGAGCGTCATCTGGGAAAGCTCAGATGAAAATGTTGCGACGGTGGATGAAAAAGGTACGCTCACTCTGCATGCTTTAGGCAGGGCGAAGATAACAGCCACTCTTGCTTCCGGAGTCCAGAATTCATATTACGTTAACGTCGTAAATGAAAAGCCGCTTATCGAAACGATTCAGATACCTGAAAGCATAACCCTGAAGAAAGGTGCACACTGTCAGCTTGAGGTCAGATACGTACCGGAAGATGCCGAGTATGATTTTGTCAGTTACGGCACAGATGACATTGATATCATCAGGATCGATTACAATGGCGTCATCAAAGGATTGAACAAGGGCAGCGGCGTTGTACAGGTGCGTGCGACATACAACGATTATCAGAAACATATTGAGATCGCAGTGGAAAAGGAATGTGTGGTCCATGTTACGGATGAAGAAGAATACAATTGCACGGATGGCAGCGGCAAAGAATGGATCAGAGGAAGTGCATCTGGACTTGTCTTTGAATTCAAGAACAGCGATGATGACACCAATACCTATGACAAATTCCGAAAACTCTATCTCGACAATCACGAAGCAGATAAGAACAGATATGATACCGAAAGAGGAAGCCTGATCGTGAAGCTGAAACCGGAATATCTGAATAGCTTAAGCAAAGGTGAACATATCCTGATAGCTGAATTTGAAGATGGCAAGGCTCTAACCAGATTCACGATAAATGAAAGACCAGCCGATACAAGCTACCGCATACCGGTGACCGGAATCAGATAGATAAACGAAAACTGCCGAAGGGCAGTTTTTATCTGATCAATGCAGCCTGACCGGGAAGCAGTTCATCCTTTAAGGAAGAAGTCGCAAAGATCACCTTGCCTTTAAAGCGATAAGGCTTTGCGGACATGTTCATGATGAGCTTATGCTTTCCTCTTGAGAAGATGAAGACCCGTTTTTCTTCTTTGATGTCGACAGGCGGAACACTCAGATCACTTAGGGATTTGCGAAGTTCGATCAGTCTGCGGATGAAGTGATAAAGCGAGTTTTCATCTTTAATAGAACTTTCAACTGAGATCCTGTTTTCAGGATTAAAAGGCAGATACGGTTTTGATGAAGTCGTAAAACCATGATTTGGTTTGCGGTCATCCCAGATCATCGGGATCCGGGTACCGGTGCGCTGATAGCCGCCATCTTTGGAAGGCAGATCAGCTGTCTTCATCATCAGTTCATCGCCATAAAGGACAAAAGGAATACCCGGCATACAGAACAGGAACATATAGAACATCTTAAGCTGTTCAAAGTTCAGATAGTTGGCAATGCGCCAGGTATCGTGATTGCCGCTGATGAGAGCCAGATAGCTTTTGTGTTTTTCCGCTTGCGCAAATCTTTCTTTCAGATCATTGATGGAAAATTCAACATCATTATTGCCATTGATGATGGATACACCGCGGGTGTCTTTATCTGAACGGAAGAAGCGATGGTAGAAGTTATCCCAGTGATCAAGGACGAAATCGGCGTCAAAACCCGCCGCAAAAGACTGTTCGGGATAAGACCACTCACTCACAAAGAAGGCGTCAGGGAATTCTTTTCTGATCTTTTTAAACAGATAGTTCCATACTTCAATCGTGGCTTGATGGCCTTCATCGTTTTTGACTAAGGAATCAGCCATATCGACTCTGAAACCATCGCAGCCTGCTTCAAGCCAGAAGCGCATGATCGATAAAAGATATTCTCTGGACTGGTATGTCCGTTTATCTTTATATGACATCTGCCAGGAAGGATGATCGATGCGATTGAAGCCATAGTTGAATGCCGGCTGGTGCGC
>CADCOR010000141.1 GCA_902803055.1 uncultured Erysipelotrichaceae bacterium | reverse complement strand
TGCTGCAGACTTATGATGAACTGTTTGAAGCAACTTATGATCTTTGTAAAAGACTATATGATCTTGGCTTAGTCTATGCGGAGATCCGTTTTGCTTCTCAGCAGCATTGCAAAGAGGGCTTAACTCAAAAAGAAGCAATTAAAGCCGTCATTGATGGTGCTGAAAAAGCGATGGAAGATTTCCCGCTCTATATCGGCATCATCAACTGTCTGATGCATAAGGGCGACAGTGCTGCATATAACGAGAAAGAAAACAATGAAGCTATTTCCGCTGGCGAAGCATTCTATGAAAGAGGTCTGGTTGGCTTTGATCTGGCTGGTTTTGAGAATAACTGTCCCTACAGCGATTATGCTCCTTACTTCAAATTGATAAAAGAAAAGGGTATGCATTTTACTCTGCATGCAGGTGAAATGGGTATCGGTTCTCATCTTCTTGAGGCTTTAGCAATGGAGCCTGATCGTCTTGGCCATGGCATCAACTGCATTCAGGATCAAAGTTATATTGATGCCTTAAGACAAAGACAGATTCCTTTGGAAGTCTGTGTGACATCGAATATCAAGACGACGATGAATTACGCTTCTCATCCGATCAGAAGAATGATCGCTGAAGGCTTAAAGGTAACGATCAATACCGATAACATGATCTTTGGCCGTACCAATCTGCACAATGAGTATCAGCAATTGAAAATGCTGGGACTGGATGATCGTATCTTGGAAAGATGCATGTATAATTCACTGGAAGTTGCTTTCTGTGATAATGATACAAAAGAGAAAATAAGAAGGCTGCTATAGCCTTCGTATATTACAGATTGAGTATTCAAAAACTGCTTTCACAGCAGTTTTTGTTTATTTTATGATTTTTAGATTAATTGCCTTCGTAGGCCTTCATCAGGATCTTTTTCATATCTTCAACCATTGGAACTCTCGGGTTGGCTGGAGAACACTGATCCTCATAAGCTAAGGCGGCTATTTCATCAAGATGAGCTTCCAGATCTTCTTTGGCGATGCCCATGGCTTTGAAGTTCGGATCAAGGTCACAATCCTTACAGAGATTGATCACGGCTTTAGCGAGAGCTTCAACACCTTCTTCTGGTGTTTTGGCTTTTAAACCCAGCAGATTGGCGATCTCCAGATATTTCTGATCAGCGCAATAATGATTGTATTTTGGCCAGACGGAAAGTTTTTCCGGAACAGTTCCATTATAGCGTATGACATGCGGCAATAATACGGCACAGGTGTAACCGTGAACGGTATGGAATTGCGCTCCGACTTTATGGGCTAATGAGTGTGTCATGCCTAAAAAGGCGTTGGCAAATGCCATGCCGGCAATCGTTGCTGCATTATGCATCTTTTCTCTGGCTTCCAGATCATTCTTGCCATCCTTGACTGCTCGAGGCAGATATTTAAAGACTAATTGGATCGCTTTAAGACATAATCCATCAGTATAATCATTGGCCATGACGGACACATAAGCTTCAATCGCGTGAGTCAGAACATCCATGCCGGTCATAGCTGTCGATTTTGGCGGCAGATTGGTCGTAAACTCCGGATCAACGATCGCTACAGTTGGAGTTAATGAATAGTCTGTCAGAGGATATTTCTTGTTGTTGGTCTTATCTGATATTACCGCGAATGGTGTGACTTCACTGCCGGTACCGGAAGTGGTAGGGATACAGATGAGTTTGGTCTTGCGGCCGAGTTCCGGATATTTGAAGGCACGTTTGCGGATATCCATGAACTTCTGTTTGAGATCATCGAAGTTAACCTCCGGATGTTCATAGAACAGCCACATGCCTTTAGCCGCATCCATGACTGAACCGCCGCCCAATGCAATAATGGTATCCGGCTTAAAGATATCCATCATGTTGGCGCCTTTTTGAACCGTGGTGATATCCGGATCAGGTTCAACATCACAGAATAACTGGATAACAACTTTATTTCTTCTGGCATAGAGTTCTTCGGTTATCTTGGATAAGAAACCGAATTCGACCATAGATGTATCGGTGACAATAAAGACTCTGTTGATATCTCGACATGATTGCAGGTATTGGATCGAATTTCTTTCAAAATAGATCTTCTGCGGTACTTTAAACCATTGCACGGTATTTCTCCTTTTTCCGACTTGTTTGATGTTAAGCAGATTGACAGCTGATACGTTGCCGCCGATCGAGTTACGGCCATATGAACCGCAGCCTAAAGTTAATGACGGCAGGAAGGAGTTGTAGACATTTCCGATACCGCCAAAGGTCGAAGGGGAATTCCAGATGATGCGCATGGCCGGAATTCTGTCGCCATAGCGATCAGCGAGTGCCTGATCATGACAATGAATAGCTGCTGAATGGCCAAGACCATTGAATCTGACCATCTGATCAGCTTTTTCGATGCCTTCTTCTTCATTTTTTACTTTATAGAAAGCTAATACCGGGGAAAGCTTTTCACGTGACAATGGTTCTTTTTCTCCGACATTCTTGCAGAAAACACCGAGTATAACGGCATCGTCAGGAACTTTGATGCCGGCGTTTTTGGCGATCCAGGCCACTGATTTGCCGGCGATGTCAGGATTAAGCCTGGCGTTTTCCACACCCTGATCATTCTCGCTGTAGCCAAACATATATTTGGAAAGCTTCTTTTTTTCTTCCCGGCTCAGGAAATGAACTTTAAAGCGTTTGAACATTTCAACAGCTTCATCATAGATTGCTTCATCAATTATGACAGCCTGTTCGGAAGCACAGACCATGCCGTTATCAAATGATTTGGATAAGACGATATCATTGACAGCCTGTTCGATATCACAAGAACTGTGCATATAAGCTGGTACATTGCCAGCCCCGACGCCCATCGCTGGTTTGCCGCAGCTGTACGCAGCTTTGACCATGGCATTGCCGCCGGTAGCCAGGATTGTAGCAACCCCGGGATGATTCATTAAAGCATTAGTGGCTTCCATTGAAGAATGTTCGATCCATTGTATGCAGTCTTTTGGTGCACCAGCTGCTTCAGCAGCTTCTTTCATTATAATGGCAGCTTTTTTGGAGCTTTCTTGCGCATTGGGATGAAAAGAAAAGATGATCGGGTTTCTGGTCTTCAGACAGATCAGTGATTTGAAAATGACTGTTGAGGTAGGATTAGTGACTGGAGTTATTCCGCAGATGACGCCAACAGGTTCGGCTATCTGGGTGATGCCTGTGACCGGATCATCTGAAATGATACCGACGGTTTTCTGATGGCGCATGTTGTTGACAACATATTCACAGGCAAAAAGATTCTTGGTTGCCTTGTCTTCAAAAACACCTCTCTTGGTTTCATCTACCGCAGCTTTTGCCAGGATGCCGTGGTTATCCAATCCGGCAACGGAACATTTTGCTACGATATAATCGATCTTTTCCTGATCGTAATTGGCAAACTCTTCAAGAGCTTTGCTGGCTTTGGCGACAAGCTGATCAACTTCTACTGCCGCATCTGATATTTTATTTTTTTCCATATGAATGTCCTTTCAAATTGAATTATATCAGGTAAAAGAAAACAGCGTCACATAGACATTGTCAATTACAAAAAAAGAGATCTTCCTCAGGGGGAAGATCTCAGTTATCATTATTTCTTCTTGCTGGTCTTAGCAGTTTTCTTTGCTGGTTTCTTGTCAGCTTTTTTAGGCTCGTTTTTGATTGCGGCCTGAGCAGCTGCTAATCTGGCTATTGGAACTCTATATGGAGAGCAAGATACATAGTTCAATCCGACTTTATCGCAGAATTCGATAGAAGCAGGGTCACCACCATGTTCACCACAGATACCTAACTTGAGGTTCGGACGGGTCTGTCTGCCGAGTTTAGCGGCTAATTCAACAAGCTTGCCGACACCATGCTGGTCAAGTCTGGCAAATGGATCCTGTTCGTAGATCTTGGCGTCGTAGTAGGCACCTAAGAACTTGCCGGCATCATCTCTGGAGAAGCCGAATGTCATCTGAGTAAGGTCGTTAGTACCAAATGAGAAGAACTCAGCTTCCTTGGCGATCTCGTCAGCCAGTAAAGCAGCACGCGGAATCTCGATCATTGTACCGACGTGGTATTCAAGTTTAGCTTTTGCTTTCTTGATTTCTTCATCAGCAGTCTTGACAACGATATCCTTGACATACTTAAGTTCAGCTACATCGCCTACAAGCGGAATCATGATTTCCGGAACGAGGTGCCGCTTAGGATGCTTCTTGTTGACTGTGATAGCAGCTCTGATGACAGCCTTGGTCTGCATTTCCGCGATTTCCGGATAAGTGACAGCCAGACGGCAGCCTCTATGACCCATCATTGGGTTGAATTCATGTAAACCGTCGCAGACAGCTTTGAAATCAGCTAAGGACATGCCCATTTCCTGAGCGAGTTCTTTCTGTTCTTTTTCGTTCTGCGGAACAAATTCGTGAAGAGGCGGATCTAAGTAACGGATTGTTACAGGGAAGCCCTTCATAGCTTCGTAGATGCCTTCGAAGTCTTTCTGCTGTAATGGCAGAACTTTATCTAAAGCTTTTCTGCGCTGTTCTTCTGTAGTGGAGACGATCATTTCTCTGATAGCCTTGATCTTGTCTTCCTGGAAGAACATATGTTCAGTTCTGACTAAACCGATACCTTCAGCACCGAAGACAACAGCCTGAGCAGCATCTTTAGGTGTATCAGCGTTGGTTCTGATCTGTAATCTTCTTCTATCATCAGCCCACTTCATGAACTTCTTGAAGTCGCCGGAAATAGAAGCCGGAACAGTCTTGATAGCTTCGCCATAGATGTTTCCTGTTGAACCATCTAATGAGAGCCAGTCAAATTCCTTATAGACTTTGTCGTTGAGTGTGAACTGTTTCTTGGCGTAGTCGATCTTGATATCGCCACAGCCGGATACACAGCATTCACCCATGCCTCTGGCAACAACGGCAGCGTGAGAAGTCATACCGCCACGTACTGTCAGGACACCTTCAGCAGCAGCCATACCTTCGATATCTTCTGGTGAAGTCTCAAGTCTGACTAAGACAACTTTCTTGCCATTCTTGTGTTCTCTGATTGCATCTTCAGCTGAGAAGACGATCTGACCACAGGCAGCACCCGGAGAAGCAGGCAAAGCAGTAGCGATCGGTTTTGCAGCTTTTAAGGCAGTAGCATCAAACTGTGGATGCAGTAAAGCATCTAACTGTTTAGGTTCAACCATCATTAAGGCCTGATCGGTAGTGACAAGACCTTCCTTGACCATATCACAGGCAACCTTTAAGGCAGCAGTAGCAGTTCTCTTGCCGTTACGGGTCTGTAACATGAACAGTTTCTTTTCCTGGATTGTGAATTCCATATCCTGCATATCATGGTAATGATTTTCCAGAGTATTGCAGATCTTAACGAAATCCTTGTATGCACCAGGCATGACTTTTTTTAACTGATCGATTGTCTGCGGAGTTCTGACACCGGCAACGACGTCTTCACCTTGAGCATTCATCAGGAATTCACCGAACAGTTTCTTTTCACCGGTAGCCGGGTTTCTGGTAAAGGCAACACCTGTACCACAGTCATCACCCATGTTACCGAAGACCATCATCTGTACGTTTACGGCTGTACCCCAAGAAGAAGGGATATCGTTTTCCTTACGATAGAAGATAGCACGTGGGTTGTTCCATGATCTGAAGACAGCTTCGATAGCTCTTTCCAGCTGAACGCTGGCATCCTGCGGGAAGTCCTTCTTCAGTTCTTTCTTGTAGAAGGCTTTGAATCTCTTGACGAGTTCCTTCATATCTTCGGCATCAAGTTCAGTATCGAGTTTGACACCTTTCTTTTCTTTTACTTCATCAATGATCTCTTCGAATCTCTTCTTGGATAATTCCATGACGACATCCGAGAACATCTGGATGAAACGACGGTATGAATCGTAAGCGAATCTCTCGTTGTTTGTCTTCTTAGCGATGGTTTCAGCAACTTCATCGTTGATACCAAGGTTAAGGATCGTGTCCATCATACCAGGCATAGAGGCTCTGGCACCTGATCGAACAGAAACCAGCAGCGGATTCTTTGCATCACCGAGTTTCTTGCCGGCCTGTTTTTCAAGTTTGCCTAAGGCAGTCTTGATCTGGGCCATAATGTCCTTGTTGATCTTCTTGCCATCATCATAGTAAGCATTGCATGCTTCAGTAGTGATGGTGAAGCCATAAGGTACTGGTAATCCTAAGCTGGCCATTTCAGCCAGGTTAGCACCCTTACCGCCAAGGAGTTCACGCATGTTTGCATTGCCTTCCGCAAACATATAAACGTATTTCTTGCTCATTTTTTCTCCTTTTCAGTCTTAATTGACCATAATATTTTAACATATCTTTTTTTAACTTTTAATGCTTATCTCCACCAAATTCATCAAAAAACGATCAATAATTATCGAAAGAATATTTGCTAACATCTTTTTTGATTTTCTTATCGACTATTTGATAAGAAAGTATCATCGAAATTAAAATAGAAATGTAACAATTTTGAAGATTGGAGATGAAGAATATGAATAGAAAAGTTAACATCCTGTTACTGATTTTACTGATAATTTTTAACTTGGTCGGTTGCTCAAATAAAACCGATAAACCGGAAACACCAGGTAATTCAGGTACGGCAAATAAACAACCGGTCGGTCTTTACATGTTTGAGTACTACTGTGATGAAAACGGTAATTATGTTGCAGAGTATAATGAAGAACCTGATTACAGTGGCTATCCTAGAACCGAGATTGAACGTTTCTATGATGACAAGAAGACCTTCTGGGTGAAGATCGATGAAGAAGGTAAAGGCGAGTATCATTCCATTTTTGGTGAAGATGAGGAGTTGGAACTTAAGCCTGAAGAAAATGACATCTGGTTTGGCGATATCTTTCATAGTTATACATATGATCCTGAAACTGATTCTTTCTGGTATGGTGCCGATAATTTCTTTACCCGCATGAAAAAGTGTGACCAGCAGGATATCGATTATGTCTATGAAGGAAAAGGCGGCAGTGTGCCGATCAATGAGGCGGAAGTGGGTGATATGATCTGTATCGGCAACTATGATACGGTTCCTTTCAACGAAGAGACTGAAAACCTATATTGGCGAGTAATCGATAAGAAAGACGGCAAGATCCTGGTACTTTGTGACAAACTGATCGATTCTTTCTCTTTCAACTACAATCCGGAAGCTAAGGATCTCGATAAACTCAGCTGGGAGTACTGTTCACTTCGTGAATTCCTTAATAATGAATTCCTGGAAATGATGTTTACGGATGAAGAAAGAGCTCTGATCGAGACGACGACTGTTGAGAATAAAACGGCCAATGAAGAACTGCTTAAACAATGGGGTAACTGGGAAGATCAGGATGGTATTCCATATTCTACCCAGACTGTTCAGACCAAAACAGATGATCCGGATACGCAAGATAAGGTATTCCTCTTATCTTATCAGGAAGTCCTCAAGTATTTTGGCGAACCAACTGAAGAATATGAAGGAACCGGTGATTATCCTTTCACAATAATGAAAGCCAATCCTAAATGGAAAGCTTTGGTTACGATCTCGGTCGATGAGAATGCGATCGGTTATTTTGAATTTGATACGCGTTACGGAGCCTGGATGACCAGAACTCTTTCAACATCCGGTGATACCGATGAACTGTTTGTCGTATATATAACCAGTGAAGGACAACCAAACAATTACTTCACATATACGCCGATGTTTATCAGACCGGCCATGTGGATCAGACAGAGCTGATTTTATGACAATACAAAAAGATAATTTGATATAATTAATGAGTTAATCCGGAGGTGCAAGATGCCTGTTAATAAGAAAACCAGTTTAGGACAGATTAAAATTTCAGATAACGCGATCGCAACTTTAGCCGGTACAACCGTCAATGAGTGCTATGGTGTTGTCGGAATGATCTCAAAAAATTATCTTGTAGATGGATATTCTGCTCTGTTAAAAAAAGAAAATTATGCCAAAGGCGTAGTCATTAAAAATGAACGTGCCGGTATAAAGATCGATGTCTATGTCGTTATCGGTTATGGCGTTAAGATTTCCGAAGTTGTCAATGAATTACAGAAGAGGGTAAAGTATGCTTTGGAAAATACACTGAATATGGATGTCGCCAGTGTCAATGTCCATGTAGAAGGAATTCTGGTCAATGAATAAACTCAATGTAAGTCAGTTTAAAGACATGTTAAGATCCGGCTGTGCGAATCTGGAAAATCACGCTGCCGAGATCAATACCCTCAATGTCTTCCCGGTACCGGATGGCGATACCGGAACCAATATGTCCATGACTTTTTCCAATGGCTACAATGAAGCACTTAAATGCAATTCTGATTCTGTATCAGATGTGGCCAAAGCTTTCTCACGTGGATTACTCATGGGTGCCAGAGGTAACTCCGGCGTTATCACTTCGCAGATCTTCAGAGGCTTTTATCAGCACATTGAAGGTCTAGAAGAAATTGAGACCAAAGATATCTCTCTGGCTTTTGAAAATGGTGCCAGAGTTGCCTATAAGGCGATCATGAAACCGGTTGAAGGTACGATCCTGACGGTTATCAGAGAAGCTTCCTGGTATACCAATCATGATTTTGAGACTGAACCTTTTGAACTTGAAACCTATTTTACGAAGATATGCCAGTATGCTGCGGAATCTCTTGAACATACACCTGATTATCTTCCGGTTTTAAAGGAAGTCGGTGTTGTTGACTCCGGCGGTGCCGGCCTGTTAAAGATCCTTGAAGGTTTTAAAGCTTACATTGATGGCAAGCCGATCGATTTTGTTGAGCAGAAGGAAGAGGTACAGACCAATCCGGCTCTGCTGCTTGAAAATGAGGAGTTCGGCTATTGCACGGAATTCATCGTCAAGCTTGATGATGACTATCTCAAACGTTTTGATGAGAAGATCTTAAAGAAGAAACTGACAGATATGGGCGGTGAATCTCTGGTTGTCGTCAGAGATGAGGAACTGGTCAAAGTTCATGTCCATACGCTTAAACCAGGTGACGCCTTAAATATCGGTCAAAGATATGGCGAGTTTGTCAAACTGAAGATCGAGAACATGCAGCTTCAGCATTCCACTATTATAGAAAATGCCAAGAAGGAAGAAGAAAAGCCAGCTGAACCGGTTAAGAAAAAAGAACCGAAGAAACACGGCATTATTGCGGTAGCGGCAGGTGAAGGCATTACCAAACTCTTCTATGATCTTGGCAGTGATGTTGTCGTATCCGGCGGTCAGACGATGAACCCTTCAACTGAAGATTTCGTCAAAGTCGTCAATGATCTGGATAACTGTGAAGATATCTTCATCTTCCCGAACAATTCCAATATCATTCTTGCAGCTAAACAATGCCAGAGTGTCTTGCCGGAAAGAAAGATTCACATCATTGAGACCAAGTCGATCCAGGCCGGTTTATCGGCAGTCGGCATGTTTGATTTTGAAGCGGATTCTGCGCAGATCCTTGAAGATCTGAGTGATGTAATCGCCAATGTCGATGCTTCAAGTGTTACCTATGCGATCAAAGATACAACGTTTGAAGGCGTTGAGGTCAAGAAGGGCGATTATATGGCTATTGGCGGCAAGAACATCATTGCTTCAGGCCAGAATCGTCTTGAGGTCATGAAAGCACTTTTGGATCATCTTTTTGAAAATGATGAGAAAGAACTGCTGACGATTATTGTCGGTGATGACCGCGATGATGAAGAAGTCAAAGTCATTGAACAGTATGTCAATGATAATTCAGATTTCGAACTCGAGATCATCGATGGCAATCAGCCGGTCTATTCATATCTTGTCGGCTTAGAATAAATGGATATCGATATTGATCAGATAAAAATAGAAGTTGACTGGCCTATCTTAGCCAGACTTAAGGACGACCTTTATCCCTATGAAGGCTACGACCATCTTCGCTATACAGCACGAGCCCTTTGTATGAATGAACAGGGGCTTTTTGCTTTTCTGCACATTATGGGTGAAGACCTCTTTGGACCAAGAGATCATCTCGAGACCTGCGGCGGCGGCAAGGAAGAAGGGGAAATGCTTGATGAGACACTGCTTAGAGAAGTCAAGGAAGAGCTTGGCTATGAAGCTGGTGATCTGACTCTGATCGGTTCCATTCTTGATACTTATAATCTTATTCATCGCATTACTTTTTCAACTTTCTTTTTCTGCAGAGTCAACAGTAAAGAAAAGAAGGCGATGCATCGCACGGAAGAAGAAAACATTCTGATCAAAGAGGTGTTATGGCTTGATCCTTTGGAGGCCTTAAGAAGACTTGAAAATGACGCTCAAAGCAGAGTCGATATACTGGTACAGCGAAGAGATGCAATTGCTTTCCGCTATTTTCTTGAAAACCATACCGATCTGTTTAAATGATTATCTAAAGAAAAACGAAGAAGCTTAGGCTTCCTCGTTTTGTTTAATTTTCATGAGTTCTTCTTCTTCGAGAACTCTATACGCCACTTTACCGACTAAAGTCTTTGGCATATCATCTCTGAATTCGATATCATATGGCATTTCATATTTAGCCAGATGCTTGCGGCAATGAGCCATGATGCTTTCCTTGATTTCATCACTTGGTTCAATACCAGGTTTCAGACAGACAAAGGCTTTGACTTTCTGCATCTTATATGAATCTGGTACACCGATACAGCAGGACATCAGGACATCCTCGTGAGCGTCAATAATGTTTTCTAACTGTGCCGGATAGATGTTGTAACCGGAAGAAATGATCATCCTCTTAGAGCGGCCTTTGAAGTAGATGAATCCTTCATCATCCATATAGCCGAGGTCGCCAGTATGTACCCAGGTCAATCCGTCGGTTTCAGATTTTCTTAAGGTCTGAGCTGTCTCTTCTTCGTTATTCCAGTAATACTGCATATTGGTTGGACCGGAGATCAGAATTTCACCTTCCTCACCATATGGAACTTCTTCATCAGTATCTGGTTTGACGATCTTCATGTATGTATCAGGGAAAGGAATACCGATCGATCCTTCCTTGTACATAGTAGGCGGAGTAAGACAGCAGGCTGTAACTGTTTCTGTTGTGCCATAGCCTTCTCTGACCTGAATGGTTGCACCATGGTCATAGAGGAACTTATCGACTTTCTTCTTTAATTCGACTGATAATGTATCACCGCCTGAGAACATGCCTTTTAAGAAAGACAGGTCTTTGCCTTCCATCTGTTTGTTTCTCAATAATGCTTCAAACAGGGTAGGCACACCGGCGATGAAGTTGCATTTATTTCTTAAGATCGCTTTGGCATATGACTTAGGCGTAAATCTAGGCAGCAGGATGACACGTCCGCCCTGAGAAAGGATGGAGTGTACACAGACACCTAAACCAAAACCATGGAATAATGGCATGGCAGCCAGCATCTTGTCACCTGGACGATACATCGGATTGGTGGCAACGATCTGCTGACCTAAATTATTGAAGTTCGAGTTGGAAAGAACGATGCCTTTGGTCGTTCCGGTCGTACCGCCGGAATATAACATGACAGCCGGATCAGATCCTTTTCTTTCTTTCTTGTAGTTATAGAAACAGCTGCTGGAGATCTTCATGAACTGATCCCATCTGATTACTGGTGCATCCTTTGGGATCGGTTTGATCTTGCGGCCTTCCGTAAGCATATAACCGGCTTTGATCGGTCTGGATAATTCATCCCTGATCGAAGCGATGATGATATTGACGACGTTGGTATTGGCTCTGATGTTTTCGAACTTGTGATAGAACTGATCGAGAGTTACCGCTGTAACGGAATTTGAGGCATTAAGGTAATGCTCGATCTCTTTTTCAGCTGACAGCGGGTGAATCATATTGGCGATCGCACCGACCAGGTTTACAGCGTAGAACATGTAGACGGCCTGCGGACAGTTAGGCATAGCGATTGTGACGCAATCGTTTTCTCTGACGCCGATTGTCCTTAAAGCTTTGGCACACTTTTCGATCTGTTCGATCATCTTGCGATAGGTCGTTGAACGGCCCATGAAGTCAAAGGCGACCTGATTAGGATATTTCTTGGCAACATTTTCAATTGCTTCAAACATTGATGCTTCATAGTAATCAAGATGAAGCGGGATATCACTGCTTTCCGATGCTTTAGCCCATGGGACTCTTTCCGTGATCGGAACAGCTGCTTTATTTATTTCTTCAGACATGATAACCTCCATTTGCTTTGTACTCTTGAAGAATAAGTATAACGTATAAATTATAACCTATAAAAAGTATTCATGCTAGAATTAAAGCATGGATGAAAAACAGCGTATTCTTGAACTAAGAAACTTATTAAAGCGTTATGCCTATGAATACTATACTCTGGATATGCCCAGTGTTCCCGACAGCGAATATGACAGGCTTTTCAGAGAACTTGAAGAACTGGAAAAGAAACATCCGGAAATGGCTGATCCCAATTCCGTTACGCAGCGGGTTGGTTTTGAGATATTAAGTGAATTCAAGAAAGTCACACATGAAAGACCGATGCTTTCATTGGGTGATGTTTTTTCCTATGATGAATTAAGAGAATGGGCTAAGAAGATCACGGATGTCTATGGACAGGTCGAATTCTGTGCGGAATACAAGATCGATGGTCTGGCCATGTCTCTTA
>CADCOR010000140.1 GCA_902803055.1 uncultured Erysipelotrichaceae bacterium | reverse complement strand
TGGTCGATAATACTGATGATCGCGAGTTTTTATGCGAACTGTTCAAGGCGATGTATGATGAACTGCCAAAGCCGAGAAAATGAAGATTGAAAAAGCAGGAAAGAATCTTTCACCGTTATCGGCAAAGAAGGATCAACATTGCAGGGTGAGGGCTTTATTCAGAAACTTTATGATGAAGCCAATGCTCATTTAATGAAATCGCCATGCTGGCAAGAAAAGATGAACAGGGCAATCTGTATGGAATCCGGGATCTGATGTCAGACTTCAGCCGCAACTATAAGCCTTGGGAAAATTTCAATAGAGGTCTTTATCTTGCCGGAGTTGAGGTCTTTGCTGACTCTGTGGCTCCTGCCGGATGGAACAAATGGACTGTTCCCGCTTATGAATACCTGAAGGTCGAAGCTGAAGGTCCGGATACTTTTGACAGGATGGTGGAATATCTCAAAGACCATAAGATCGAACTTGCCGGTGCCGTTTTTGATTACAGCTGTTTAAAAACCGGCAGGAATTATATGTATTTTCCAGTCGAAAAAATCTAAAAGAAAAGTACAGATCACGCTGTACTTTTGTTTTTAATGGCAGGGGAGGTAGGGGTTGAACCCACACCAACGGTTTTGGAGACCGGTATACTACCGCTATACTACTCCCCTGTGTGCTTATTTATTTTATCTTAAAGGTCTTTTTTGCGCAACATTTTTAATGCGCATATAATGAGGATATGGCTGAATATCTGCTGAAGAGAATAGATCCGGATATGTATGAAGCGATTGCGGATTTCAGAAGGGAGATGCTTGCGGAAGGAAGCAGTTTTGATGGCTGCAGTTCTCTGGAAAAATATGAAGATATTGAAAAGTGGCATCTCAACGCAAAGCTTTTCGAATCATCAGACACAGTTCCGCCTGGTTATTCGCTTGGCTTTGTATATGCCTATATGAAAGATGATGAACTTATCGGCATGGTAAACATCAGACCATTGGCTGAAACTCATCCTTATCTCAAAGAGTATGGTGGTCATATCGGCTATGCGATCAGACCTTGTCAAAGAAATAAAGGACTGGCTAAAAGAATGCTTAGTGATGCCTTGCGGATCTGCAAAAATGAATTCGGACTTGGCAGAGTGATGATCACCTGTCTTAAGGATAATAGTGCTTCAGAAAAGGTTATAATAAAAAACGGCGGAGTGTTTGAAAAAGAGATATTCTGTCCTTTCGAAGAAAAGTATATTAAGAGGTATTGGATTGAATTATGAAAATAGGTGAATTTTCCGATTCGTTTCTTCCTATCGTTGATGGCGTAGGAAGAGTCGTCTTCAATTATTGTGAAACCATAGCCAAAAAGGGCTATGAAGTCAGTGCCATTGTTCCTTTGGACAAATTCGGCTATCGAGGCAAATTTCATTTTGAGATCATTGACTATTATTCCCGCTCATTGCCTTTATTCCCGCAATATGATGCAGGCATGCCGGCCTTTGATCTGCATTACAACGCCAGGATGAAGATGACAGATTTTGATATCGCCCATGTTCATACGCCTTTTATCGCCGGTTATGAGGGCATCAAATACGCCAGAGAAAGGAATATCCCGCTGGTCGGCACTTTCCATTCCAAATACTATGATGATTTTCTGCAGATTACCGGTTCCAGACATATGGCGGGGTTGGGAACAGATATCATCGTCAGTTTCTATAATCACTGTGATGAAGTATGGGCTGTTTCTGAGAATTCAGCTGATACTTTGCGTTCATATGGCTATAATGGTCCTCTGGAGGTCATGCCTAACGGTATGATGATCAAAGAACTCAATCCGGACTGGAAGAAGCTGGCCAAGGATCATTTTGGAATCGATGATGATCCATGTCTGCTCTATGTCGGACAGATGAACTGGAAAAAGAACATCGCCAAGATCCTGGAAGCCTGTAAGATCCTGAAGGAAAAAGGCATTAAGTTCAATCTGATCATGGCGGGCAAGGGTCCGCATGAGGATGAGATCAAAGCCAAGATCAAGGAATTCAATCTGGAAGAAGACAGTTACCTGGTCGGACATATCCTTAAGGAAGAACTGCTGATGGGATTGTATATGCTGGCAGATCTGTTTGTCTTCCCATCGATCTATGACAATGCGCCAATGGTCGTCAGAGAAGCCGCCAATGCCGGCACACCTGCGGTTGTTACCCGAGGTTCAAGCACGGCCGAAACGATCGATGACGGTGTCAATGGTTTCTTATGTGAAGACAGCTCGCAAAGCATTGCTGAAGTTATTGAAAAAGCTTTGGCTGACCG
>CADCOR010000139.1 GCA_902803055.1 uncultured Erysipelotrichaceae bacterium | reverse complement strand
CGCTCACGCTTATCTGTTTGCGGGACCAAGAGGTACCGGCAAGACCAGTGTCGCCAAACTGTTTGCGAAAGCCATCAACTGTGAAAGCTTCAAAGACGAAGCCTGTGACAAGTGTCCCAACTGCAAGGCTTATCTTGAAGGCAATCACCCGGATATCATTGAACTCGATGCTGCTTCCAATAACGGTGTCGATGATGTACGTGAAATAATTGAACAGGTACCCTATGCTCCACTGTTAGGGAAATATAAAGTATATATCATTGATGAAGTACATATGCTGTCAGCCCAGGCCTTCAACGCTCTGCTCAAGACGATTGAAGAACCGCCGGCACATGTGATCTTTATCTTTGCGACCACTGATCCGCAGAAAGTCATCCCGACTGTCTTATCAAGATGTCAGCGCTACAACTTCTCCAAGATCAATCTCTATGAGATCAAAAGAAGAACGATGGAGATCCTGGATAAGGAAAAGATCGCCTATGAGGAAAAAGCCGTTGAAGAGATTGCGAGACTCGCTGAAGGCGGCATGCGCGATGCCCTGTCCCTGCTGGAACAGTGTCTGGCTTATAATCCGGAGAAACTGAACCTTGAAGATGTCGAACACATCTTCGGTCTGACCTCAACCGCCAAGGAAGTAGAACTGTACAAAAACATTCATGATCAGCAGATCAGTGAAGTGATAAACAAGATCCGTACCATGTATGTTCAGGGAATGGATACCAAGCGACTGGCGATCGACCTGTTAGACATCATCAAAGATGTACTGGTCTATGCCGATGATGGAAAAGAAAATCTGCTGCTGCGTTTAACACCGGCAGAAGCAAGTGACATCATCCACAGCGTTTCAAAGGAGCAGCTGTATGAAGATGCCAGAAACCTGGAAGAAACAATTTCCCGGGAAAAGCAGAACAGCAACTTCCTCACCTACCTGGAACTGTGTCTGATCAGAATGGCTGGAAACAGCGTTGAAACAAAACCGGTACCGGCAAAAACAAAAGCCGCAGAAAAAGCGGAACCGGTCAAAGAAGTCAAGGAAGAAGCTAAGGAAGAAAAGAAAGAAGAGACAAAGGAAGAAGTGATCGAAAGTTTTGTTGTTGAACCGGAGACCGACTTCCTGCTGTCGATCCTGCTTGATGCCAATAAAGATCTCAAGGTTGCAGACCAGATCATCTACAACAAACTTGATCTGTATGCCTACGATGCAGAGAAGCGCAAATTCTATCAGCTGCTGATCGGTACCGAACTCTTCGCTTCCAACAAAGACGCGATCATCGTCAGCGGCAATCCGATGCAGGTCAACAGCATCAACACCAAAGCCATGAACGAAGAGCTCTATCAGTTCATCAACAACGAATTTGGTATTGATAAGATGGTCTATGCGATCGATGAAAACAAGAAACGCGAACTGATCGAACTTTATCGTCAGGTACCGGCATCAAAAAGAAATCAGCCGGTCTATGTCGAAAAGTATAAAATTGAAAAATCAGAAACAGAAAAATCACCGGAAGAAAAACTTAAGAGTCTCTTCGGTGACTCGTTAAAAATAGAGGAATAGAAAATGGATATCAACAAATTAATGCAGCAGGCTCAGGCCATGCAGAAAGAACTGGAAAAAGCCAACGAACAGATCAACGCTACCGAGTTTGAAGGCAGTGCTTCAAATGGACTGGTCAAGGTGACGATCAACGGTGAAAACAGAGTACTCTCTGTAAACATCGATCCTTCAATCCTGAATCCGGATGACAAGGAAATGATCGAAGACCTGATCATGATCGCTGTCAATGACGCTGTCGATAAAGCAGAAGAATTAAAGAAGGACCGCTTCGGTTCAATGGCTTCCGCCATGGGACTGCCGCTCAAGTAGGATGTATCCTGAGAACTTTGAAAAACTGATCGCCCTGTTTGAAAAACTGCCGGGTGTCGGAAACAAGACAGCGCAGCGCTATGCCTTTACCCTGCTTAACAAGGAAAAGGAAGAACTTGCCGATGTGGTGGAGACGATCGAGGGCTTGCAGAAAATCAGACGCTGCAGGATCTGCGGTTTCTTAAGTGATGAAGATGAATGTATCATCTGCAAAGACGAAGGCCGCAATCGCAATCTGATCATGGTCGTTGCCAACCCGCAGGATGTCACCGCCATCGAAAGGACTGCTTCCTATAAAGGTGTCTATCATGTACTGGGCGGACTGATCTCCTCTTCCAAAGGAATCTACCCGGAAGACATCCGCATTGAAGAACTGTTAAACAGGATCAATGACAATACCGAAGAAGTGATTGTTGCTTTATCACCGACGATGGATGGTGAAATGACAGCACTGTATCTCGACAAGATCCTTAAAGACAAAAAGGTACTGGTGACCAGACTGGCTCATGGTCTGCCGATGGGTTCATCATTAGATTATGCAGATGATTTGACCCTGATCAAAGCTATGGACAATCGCAGAAAGATTGAAAATGAGTAAACTATTAACTGTTTATGATGACAAAGAACCTCTGAATAACGTTGTAAGTGAATTAACGCTTGATGTTGATGAGGTTTTTTATGTTTATCACCACAAGATTTCCATAAACAATTTCATCAATATCGACAAAGTAATCAAAAAATATAAAGACATTACAACCCACTACATCCAGCTGCAGAACGACGAAGAAGAGATCGGCAAGATCATCAACGAGAATCCCGGCATCATCATCGATGTCGGCGGTGCCAAATACCTGTCACTGTTCCTCTTTGATATTGCCCGCTCAAAGGATTTTGAGATGATCTATTATGATGACGAAGAGAATGTCATCAAGAATTATGTCAATCACGTTGTCGTTGAAAACAATGTCTTCAAGCTTGAGATCGCAGACGTGCTTCAGCTAAGAGGCGGCGAGATCAAGGATTATATGCATCACAGTATCACTGATCAGGCTTCAAAAAACACGATCGTTGAATTGTTTGAAAACAACATCGATAACTACCCTGCCTTCATTCGCTATCTGACCAAGATAAACGGTCTGCTGAATGATCGTGATTACCTGGGCAATAATACCTATCAGCTTACAGAAGAAAAGAAACATGCGATCACGGCAGATATAGCCTACAAGAAGATCGGCGACTTTTTTAAAGTTGAAGGTGACAAGCTGATTTTCAAGAATTCAAGGCTCAGAAATCTCGTAACTGTCTCCGGAGCAATTCTGGAAAACTACCTCTATATCAAACTCACCGAAAGCAGCTATTTCGATGATGTCAAAATGAGTGTCGTCATCGACTTCGCTGATGACAAGTATTCACATCCGGTCAGATGT
>CADCOR010000138.1 GCA_902803055.1 uncultured Erysipelotrichaceae bacterium | reverse complement strand
ACTCTGGGGTCGAAGCGACGCATCTTCATCATCTCTTTGTCTGTCTGCAGATAAAATTTTGTTTTCTTCCATACTTTTACTTTATGAGCATCGCAAGAGCTTTTCTGATAAGCTCATCAGTTGAACCGTTTTCCTTCTCCAGTTTCTTCATTACCGGTCTGATCTCGGAAGGCTTGTAGCCAAGCTGTTTGAGGGCTTCTGCCACTTCTTTGAGTTCTTCCTTGGAATCTTCGTTTTCCGTTTCGACCAGTTTGCCCTTGAGATCGAGGATGATCTGGGAAGCTGTCTTGTTGCCGATACCCGGCATGTGCCGCATGAAATCGACATCACCGGTCTCGATCGCTGCGATAATAGCTTCTACCGAAGCTCTGGACAATATGTTTGAAGCGATCTTGGGACCAAGACCTTTTACCGAAATAAGTTTGACGAACAGATCATATTCTTCCAGAGAAAGGAAACCAAAAAGACTTAATTCATCTTCCCTGACATTCTGATAGGTATAGATGATCATTTCCTTGCCCTTGGATAATGCTTCCGGATGATAGAAGTTGATCCTGTATCCTATGCCATTTACATCGATCAATACATAATCCAGACCAAAGGCATGAACTGTTCCTCTTACAAAGCCAATCATATTTCAATTATACATCAAGCCTTAAATAAAAGATGAGCACTAATACTCATCTTCCTCATCAACGAAATCAAAACTGTAATCTTCAATAAAGACCCGATCACCATTCTGACAGCCTTTCTCTCTTAAAGCATCATCCAGTTTCATTCTCGATAAAGCTCTTGAGAAGCGCATGATCGAATCATCATTCTTGAAATCAGTATTCCTGAACAGTCTTGTGATCTTATCCCCTTCAACTCTCCAGATGCCATTGCCTTCATTATAGATCGTAAACGGTACTTCCTCTTCATAGGTATAGACGACCTTCTTATTGGCTTTATCAGGATCATACAGCGGGAACTGCGGGATCTGCTTAAGCAGGTCTTTAGCGCGATACAGCACCGGTTCAAGACCTTCATTGATCAAGGTGATCGCTTCAAAGACTTCGATATCAGGATATCTTTCTTTAAACTTCTTAAGATTCTCCTCAGCGTTATCCATATCCATCTTGTTGGCTAAAACGATCTGTACCCTTTCACCAAGATTGCCTGGATATTTCCTGAGTTCTTCATTGATCACTTCATAATCATTTATCGGATCTTCATGTCCCATGTCCAATACATGGATGATGAGCCGGCAGCGTTCGATGTGCTTAAGAAACTCGTGACCAAGTCCCTTGCCTTGTGATGCCCCTTCAATAAGTCCAGGCAGATCAGCCATGACAAAGGACGAATCACCGACTTTGACCATACCCAGCTGCGGTTTTAATGTCGTAAACGGATAATCGGCGATCTCCGGTCTTGCATTGGAGACAACTGAAAGAAGGGTGGATTTGCCAACAGAAGGCAAACCGACCAGACCAACATCAGCCAGCAGCTTCAGTTCGACCAGAACATTTCTTTCCTGGCCTGGTGTGCCTAGAGTCGCATGTTCAGGAGCGTTGTTGCGGGAGGACTTGAAATGATAGTTGCCCTTGCCGCCTTTGCCGCCCTGACAGATAACTTCTTCACTTTCCAAAGTGTTGAGATCAGCGACGATCTCATCAGTATCGAGATCCTTGACGATCGTTCCCAAAGGAACCTTGACGATGACGTCATCCCGGGAAGCGCCAAACATGTTGTTGGGCTTGCCATTCTCGCCATCTTCCGCTCTGATCTGTTTGGAAAAACGCAGATCGAGCAGCGTCGACTTATTGGTATCGACCTTGAAGATGATCGATCCGCCATTGCCTCCATCCCCACCGGATGGTCCGCCTAGCGGATTATACTTTTCATGCTTAAAAGCGACAAGTCCATTGCCGCCGTTGCCAGCTTTTAATTTGAGATTTACTTTATCAATAAATTGCATAACTGTTTAAAAAAGCCCTGCAAGAGGGCTTCATAGATTCCGGATTAGGCCTGTGGATAAACAGAGACTTTCTTTCTCTTCTTGCCGAGGTGTTCATATTTTACAACACCGTCGACCAGACAGAATAAAGTGTCATCACCACCCCTTTTGACGTTTGTTCCGGGATGAATCTTTGTGCCTCTCTGGCGATAGATGATTGAACCAGCAGTAGCGAACTGACCATCAGCCAGTTTAGCGCCTAAACGCTTGGATTCAGAATCACGACCGTTCTTAGTCGAACCTACACCTTTTTTTGAAGCGAAGAATTGAATATTCAATACATATTTCATGTGTGTTACTTCCTTTCTACTCTGATGAAGTCTCCATAGGATTCTTCAAGTGTCTTTAACTGCATCATCACGAGTTCAAAGTAGTCATCAACTTCTTTTGAACCGGAATGATTCTCAATAGTTATCCTGTTTTCAAACTGTTCGATCACTGTGTCTTCATTTAATGCATCTAGGGCATTCATGAAACCGAACATGATCGAAGATACCGAAGCACAGACCAGATCCTTGCCATACTCGCCAAATTCAGCATGACCGCTGACATCAAGGCTCAGATAATGATCTTCGCTTGCTTCGTATAACGCTTTGATCATTAGCCGATCTTTTCAACAGTTAACTTGGTGTATGGCTGACGATGACCCTGCTTGCGTCTGGTAGAACCGGTTTTCTGTTTGTACTTGAAGATAACGATCTTCTTGCCTTTACCCTGTTTTTCTACCTTGCAGGTAACTTTAGCACCTTCAACGTAAGGTGTACCTAAAGTCAGGCCGCCATTTTCTAAGGCTACAACCTTATCGAAAGTATAGTCTTTACCTTCTTCTGCATCGAGTTTTTCAACATAGATGGTCTGACCTTCTTCGACTTTCAGCTGTTTGCCGCCAGTTTCGATAATTGCGTACATAGTTTTCCTCCTTGCTTTAGATTCAGACTCGCCATAAAGGTGATCAGATGATGCTTAAAACCTGTTCTGAGCGGTTATAATCCCCTCTAAGGAGGGACTACAACATAAGTATCATAGCAGATAAGGCGCCTGAAATCAACGCAAAATCAAATAAATTCGCCCTTATCGATCATTATCGGCGGATAGACTTTCAGCTTGGACATCTTTCCGATCTTGAGCTTGAGCAGAACCCGCAAAGCATGTCTGGCATGAATGTCATGGACAAAAGCCATCTTCATGATCTTTAGTTTGTATTTTAGACAGCTGTCATAGACTTCCGGGAAACGGTCAGCCTGATAGATCAGATAAACTTCGCCGTTTTCTTTCATCAGTCGGCGGAAACAGCTGAAAAGTTCTGTTAAAGGCAGGTTTTCTTCAAACATCGCTTCTTTGAGATAAAGATCAGCAGTCACGTTGTTCATCTCAAAAAAAGGCGGATTGCAGATGAGTACATCACACTTTTCGATCTGCAGCTGCTGAACTGCAGAATTATATAATCTGAAATCATTTGTATATCTGCTTAAATTCTCTTCAGCGATCTGTAGGGCATCTTCATGGATGTCGACGCCATTTAGGAAAGCCGCTCCCTTTTCATAGGCATACAGAAGCAAGGCACCGGTATTGGTGCCGATATCGAGAACTGTTTTGCCCTTAAGCGAATCAAGAAACATGCCTAAAGCCACCGTATCGGTATTGACCTTGTAGCGGCTGTCTTTCTGATCAAATTCGTAATTGATATGTTTGAGATAATCACTCTTCTTCATAGTCTTTGGACAGTTCAAACCAGAAGGTCGAACCCTCATT
>CADCOR010000137.1 GCA_902803055.1 uncultured Erysipelotrichaceae bacterium | reverse complement strand
GCTTGAATACATCTCATCAGCTGGTCTTCGTGAACTGCTGTTTGCCCAGAAGAACATCAAGGAAGACGGCAAGATGATCATCAGAAACGTCAATGAAGAGATCATGGAAGTTTTTGATATCACTGGTTTTGCGGACATTCTGACGATCGAGTAAAATGACTGAAAGCCGGAAGCTTTTCCGGCTTTTATTCTTATTCCTGGTGATGTCTTTCGGTTTTGCCGAATGATATGACTCGGGTCTTTATTGTTGATAAAGTTTGTGTTTATTCGATACGAATTTTTGAATGTACGATGCTGATGATACAGTGGATTTACTGTCGGATGATCGCAGGTTCAGTGAACATGGACCGCTTTTGCCAGCTGAAGACAGTTTGAGGAACGAAGAAATGGAAGTAGTTGAAAGGACTTTTGCGGCAACTGACGAAATGCTTCATAAAGCAATAGCTTTTGTCGAGGAAAATCTGGAACTTCATGAGGCAGCGATGAAGGCTATAATGGCTATTACAGTTTCGCTTGAAGAAATGTTTGTCAATGTCGCCCATTATGCCTATCCTGATTCGGATGGTGACGTTAAGATCGTCATCGGTTTTGAAGGTGACAATGTGGAGATCACTCTGATCGATGAGGGAATTCCTTTTGACCCTCTGGCTAAAGAAGATCCTGACGTGCACGCAAGTGCTCAGGAAAGAAATATCGGAGGACTGGGAATATACATGGTCAAGAATTCCATGGATTACTGCTCTTATGAGAGAAAGGATGGCAAGAATATTTTTTGCATGCGAAGGAATATCCGCAAATGATCGACCAAGCGATCATTTTTGCGTTTGTAGCGCATAAAGGAATGATCAGAAAGGGCAACGATCAGCCCTATATCCTGCACCCGATCGAGGTCATGAGCCTGGTCTCGCTGATGAGCGATGATGAGGAGATCCTCGCTGCGGCGGTCTTGCACGATACTGTTGAAGATACCAAGACGTCTATTGAGACGATCAGACTGAAGTTTGGCGAGCGGATCGCGAAACTGGTCTCCTATGAGACCGAGGATAAAAGAGGCAATGTCGATAAGGACAGGACCTGGCTTATCCGCAAGCAGGAGACGATCGATCGCATATCCAAAGCCGATGATATCGGCGCCAAGATGATCTGTCTGGCAGATAAGGTCTCCAACCTGAGAAGCTTCAGGCTGGGCTTATTTGATGAAGGAGAAGCCTTCTTTGATCGTTTCAATCAGAAAGATCCGAAGATGCATTACTGGTATTTCGATGAATTGCGTAAGGCTTTAATGGATCTGAAAGATTATTCAGTATATAAGGAATACTGTTCATTAATTGATTTGATATTTGGAAAATACAGAGAAAACGGAGATGAATCATGAAAAACACTTTTGAAAATAACATCCTGACAATTTATCCGGAAGGCAGTGTCGATACTACCAACGCTGAAGAATTCGGAAAGCAGTTAGAAGAAATCAGAGCGCAGTATCCGGAAGGAAGTCTTGTTTTGGATGTTGAAAATCTGCAATATATCTCCAGTGCCGGATTAAGACAGATCCTGAAGCTGAAAAAAAGAGAAAAAGATCTGAAGATCATCAACTGTTCTACAGATGTTTATGAAATCTTTGATATGACTGGTTTTGCGGAAATGATCGATATCTCCAAGGGCTACCGCAAGATGTCAGTCGATGGCTGTGAAGTCATCGGTGAAGGATCAAACGGCGTTGTTTACCGTCTCAATCCGGATACCATCATCAAAGTCTATAAGAACTCCGATGCTCTGGATGCGATCAAGAGAGAAAGAGAACTGGCTAAGACTGCTCTGGTTTTAGGTATCAATACAGCTATTCCGTTTGATGTCGTAAAAGTTGGCGATAAATACGGTTCTGTCTTTGAACTGCTCAGCGCCAAGTCATTAACTAAACTGATCAAATCTGATCCTGACAACAAGGATAAATACGTCAAGATCTTTGCGGATATGCTTAAAGAGATCCATGAAACAGAAGTTAAACCTGGTCTTCTGCCTTCAGCCAGACAGGCAGCGATCGGCTGGTGTGAATGGCTCAAGGATCATATCCCGGCAGCAACTTATGATAAGCTGCATGCCATGTTAGAAGCTGTTCCGGAAAGCAACTTCATGATCCATGGTGATTACCATACCAATAATGTTCATTATGCCAATGATGAAGCGATCCTGATCGATATGGATACTCTTTC